>JALUJS010000040.1 GCA_027056825.1 Candidatus Krumholzibacteriia bacterium
CGCACCGGCTTGCCGCGCATGTCGTATTCGGTCTTGCAGCGTTCGCGGATGTGCTTCACGCGGCCGTTGTCGAACAGCAGCCGATGCACGATGTCGTATTCGGTGCGTTCGGCCAACGAGCGGCTGTAGGCGGCGTCGACCCGTTGCCGGTCGTCGGGATGAACGCGGTCGAGAAAAGCCTGGTAGGAAGCCTCGAAGCGATGCCTGTCTATCTCGAAGATACGAAACAGCTCCTCCGACCAGGCCAGCTCCCCGTTGCGCAGGTTCAGCTCCCAACTTCCGATATGCGCGATGTGCTGCGCCTCCGACAGATTGGCCTTGCTGTTCAGCAGCGCCTGCTCGGCGGTTTCACGGCGCGTCGCCATGTCGTTGTAGGTTGCCGAGAGTATGCCGATCTCGTCCTGCTCCTTCTCCACCGGCAGACGATGATCGAAATGGCCGCGGCTGAAGCGCTGGCTGGCGTCCATCAGGCGTGTCAGTCCGTGGCTCAGGCGACGCGTCATCGGCAGCACGATGATCACCGTCCACAACGACAGGGTGGCGAGCAGGGACAACAGCAGCAGGCTGCCGATCGCGGTGTAACGGCTCAATCGGTCGGCGATCCTCTGCTCGGCGCGACTGATCTCGACGAACAGATCCTGCACCGCGAGGCGGATCTGGGTGCCCAGCCGCGTCAGCAGGGTCCGGCAACCGGGTTGCTCCAGGTCCCGGTGTTTCTCCCTGCAGCGGGCATGTGCTTGCAGCAGGTTCTCGAAGCGTTCGCCGATCTTCGCGTGGATCTCCTTCAGGATGGGGTAGGCCGGGTCCGCGCGCAACGGCGCGTCCTCGATCTTGCTGTCGAGGTTTCGGTAGATCGCGAGCCACTGTCTGGCGGGCAAAGTCGGGGTCGTGGCGTGCAGCAGGTCCAGCGTCATCACGTTCAGATTGATGGCCGCAGTTCTGAGGCGCTGAATGCTGTCATGGCGCTGCCTTTCGGTCTGCATCAGCTGGTAGCCCCACCAGGAAAGCGTGATCGCCAGCAATACCGTCAACAGACTGCCCCAGGCCAGCAGTCGCAGACGGGTGCGGATCATCATGGCTCGATACCGATCAGGCCGACCGCGTGTGGCAGGGCCTGTTCCAGGGGTGTCGGGTCGAGCAACGCGAGGAAATCCGGAATCCCGCGAGAACCCGGGACCACAATGCCCTCGCTCAGCGCCCAGTGTGCCTCCTCTCGCAGGGTCGTCAGCAAGCCCTGGTTCAGGGTCACGCGAAGCCGCAGATCGGGCCACAGCCGGGCAAGCGCCTCGGGCCGCACGCCCAGTCTTGCGGCGATGATGGCGATGGCCTCGTCCGGATGTGTCTCCGCGAAGCGGCTGGCATCGTTCAGGGCGGCGAGAAAGCGCTCCATGGCTCCGGGGTGGGTAGCAACGAAATCCCTGGGCCCGACGATGCTATGGGTTTTCGTATAGAGTCCCGGCACGCCGAATTCGATCAGTTTGCGTTCGTCGACAAGCTTTTTCGCTCGCGATAGAAAGGGCTCGCGCATCGAGATCGCATCGACCTCGCCGGAGGCCAGCGCCGTCGGCAGCTCCTCGGCTTTCATGAAGGCCAGCGATACCTGGCCGGGATTGACACCCTGATAGAGAAGGAAGC
>JALUJS010000041.1 GCA_027056825.1 Candidatus Krumholzibacteriia bacterium
CGGCGACGTCTACCGCCAGGACGAGGAAGGGACCCTGCTGGCCCGGGCGGGCGACATCATCGACGCCCTGCGGCGCGAGGAGATCCTCTCCAGCGGAGTCAAGGAACTGAAGCTCGTGGCCGAGGGCGAAGTCTCGCTCAACGAGCCCAGCCTGATCCTCAACACCCTGCGCAAGGACCCGACCACCAACCAGGACGAGGGCCTGCGCCGGCTCTACAGCCTGCTGCGCCCGGGCGATCCCCCCAACGAGGAAGTCGCCCGCGCCCTGTTCGAGCGCCTGTTCTTCAACGAGAAGCGCTACGACCTGGCCGAGGTGGGCCGCTACAAGATGAACCGGCGGCTGGGGCTGGATGTGGACCCCAAGACCACCACGCTGACCCCGGCGGACTTCCTGGCCATCATCCACGAGATGATCAGCCTGTTCCTGGGCCGCAGCGACATCGACGACATCGACCACTTCGGCAACCGCCGCATCCGCTCGGTGGGCGAGCTGCTGGCCAACCAGTTCTCGGTGGGCTTGAGCCGCATGGCGCGCATCATCAAGGAGCGCATGAACCTGGCGGACAAGGACAAGCCGCTGAGTCCGGCCGACCTGGTCAACGCGCGCACGGTGTCCGCCGTCATCCAGTCCTTCTTCGGCAGCAGCCAGCTCAGCCAGTTCATGGATCAGACCAACCCGCTGAGCGAGTTGACGCACAAGCGGCGGCTGAGCGCCCTGGGCCCCGGCGGCCTGCACCGGGACCGCGCGGGTTTCGAGGTGCGCGACGTCCACTACACCCACTACGGGCGCATGTGCCCCATCGAGACGCCTGAAGGTCCGAACATCGGCCTGATCGCGAGTCTGGCCACCCACGCCCGCATCAACGGCTTCGGCTTCATCGAGTCCCCGTACCGGCGGGTGGAGAAGGGTGTGGTGAGCAACCGCACCGACTACCTGACCGCGGACCAGGAAGACAACGTGACCATCGCCCAGGCCAACGCGCCGTTGGACGACAAGGGCAAGTTCAAGGAGAAGCGGGTGCTGGCGCGCTACCGCGGCGAGTACCCCATGGCCAAACCGACGGAGATCGACTACATGGACGTCTCGCCGAAGCAGATCGTTTCGGCGGCCGCGTCCCTGATCCCGTTCCTGGAGCACGACGACGCCAACCGCGCCCTGATGGGCTGCAACATGCAGCGCCAGGCCGTGCCCCTGCTGCGCAACCAGTCCCCCGTGGTGGGCACCGGCATGGAGAAGAAGGTGGCCATCGATTCGGGCGCGGTGATCGTGGCCGAGGGAGGTGGCGTGGTCGAAAGCGCCACCGCCGACTCCATCGTCATCCGCTACGACGACCCGGACAAGGTCCAGCAGGGCAGCTTCTTCGACCAGAGCGGCGTGGTGGAGTACCACCTGCGCAAGTTCAAGCGTTCCAACCAGGACACCTGCTACAACCAGCGCCCGCTGGTCATGCCCGGCCAGCGCGTCAAGAAGGGCATGCCCATCGCCGACGGTCCCTGCACCGAGAACGGCGAGCTGGCCCTGGGCCGCAACCTGCTGGTGGCCTTCATGCCCTGGGGCGGGTACAACTTCGAGGACGCCATCCTCATCAGCGAGAAGGCCGTGAAGGAGGACACCTTCACCTCCCTGCAC
>JALUJS010000042.1 GCA_027056825.1 Candidatus Krumholzibacteriia bacterium
GGAAGCTCACGGACCCGGCGTCCATCCGCGCAGCCACCCTGGAGGCTGCCGGGCGCCGGATCCGGCCCGCGCTGATGACCGTGGCCACCACCATCCTGGCCCTGGTCTCGGTGCTGACCAGCACCGGCCGCGGCGCCGACATCATGGTGCCCATGGCCATCCCCTCGTTCGGGGGCATGCTCGTGGTGCTGCTGACGGTCTTCACCGTGCCGACCCTGTACTGCGGGTGGGCGGAACTGAAGCTGAAGTGGCGGCGTTGACAGCCGTGAAATGACGGCTTCCCTGACAAACCGTTTCCATTACAATGGGTCCGTCCGCCCCCGACGGGGCGGACGGACTGGAGCCACCGTGACCGCTGCCGTCATCCGCAAACCCCTGAAGGAATTCTGGGCCCGCTACCGCCTGGTGATCCTGCTGATCGCCGTGGTGTCATTCCTGCACTACAACACCGCCCTGCACATCTACGCCCTGCACGGGATCTACCGGCGTCTCTACTACTTTCCCATCATCCTGGCCGCCTTCCGCGACGGCTACCGGGGCGGCCTGATCGCGGCCCTGCTGGTGATCCTGTTCTACCTCCCCCACGCCCTGGGCGGCGTGGGCTTCGATCCGGGTTCGGCCACCGAGAAGAACCTGGAAATGGTGCTCTACCTTGCGATGGGCATTTTGACCGGCATCCTGGTGGACCGGATCAACGCCGCCCGGGACAGCCTGGCCCGCACCGCCGTCGACCTGCGCAAGGCCCTGGACGAGAAGGAGCGCATGGAGGCCGAGCTGGTGCGCACCGCGCGCCTGGCGGCGGTGGGACGCCTCTCGGCCGGGCTGGCCCACGAGATCCGCAACCCTTTGGCCAGCATCCAGGGCGCGGCCGAGGTCCTGGGCGACGACTTCCCGCCGGATCATCCCAAGTCCGGCCTGCTGAGGATCCTGCTGCAGGAGGCCCGCCGTCTCAACGAGGTCCTGACCCGCTTTCTGGCCTTCGCCCGCAGCGAGCCGGGCGAGACCGGGCGCTTCGACCTGGCCGCCGAAGTGCGCGCCGTGGCCGACCTGCTGGAACACGGTCCCGCAGCCCCGCGCCTGGTCGTAAAGACGTCGCCGGACGAGGTGACGGTCATCGGCAACCGGGAACAGGCCAGGCAGATCATCCTGAACCTGGGGCTCAACGCCGCCCAGGCCGCCGGCCCCGGCGGGACGGTGACCCTGGAGCTTGCAGTCCGGGGCGCCGAGGCCGCCTGCATCATTTCGGACACCGGTTCGGGCTTCAGCGCCGAGGCGCTGGAGAATTTCGGCACCCCCTTCTACTCGACGCGACAGGGAGGCACGGGCCTGGGCCTGGCCACAAGCCTGCGCCTGGCCGAGAACATGGGCGGCCGACTGGAAGCGGCCCCGGGTCCCGGCGGCCGTGTGGTGTTCACCCTGCCGCTCGCGGACGGCAACGAGGAGTAGCCATGGCGAAGATCCTGCTCATCGACGACGACGACAGCCTGCGCGAGGTGGTCCGCTTCATCCTGACCGAGGCCGGACACGAAATCACCCCCGCGGTCTCGGGCGAGGAGGGCCTGAAGGTCCTGGACGAGGGCTTCGACCTGGTGATCACCGATATCCGTATGCCCGGGCATACGGATATCGG
>JALUJS010000043.1 GCA_027056825.1 Candidatus Krumholzibacteriia bacterium
TACTAGTATAATGGGGTTTTACTGGCAATCGAACTTCCGGGAGGCGGATCATGACCGACAGGATCCACGAATCCATCATCGACCTGGTGGGGGGCACCCCGCTGGTGCGCATCAACCACCTGACCGAGGGGGCCGCCGACCTGGTGGCCAAGCTCGAGTCCTTCAACCCCATGGCCAGCGTCAAGGACCGCATCGGCCTGGCCATGATCGAGGCCGCCGAAAAGGACGGGCGACTCAAGCCCGGCGGCGAGATCATCGAGCCCACCAGCGGCAACACGGGCATCGCCCTGGCCTTCGTGGCCGCGGCCAAGGGCTACAAGGTGACCCTGGTCATGCCCGAGAGCATGTCCCTGGAGCGGCGTGTGGTCATGCGCGCCCTGGGCGCGGAACTGGAATTGACACCGGCGGCCGAGGGGCTCAAGGGAACCATCGCCCGCGCCCGGGAACTGGTCGCCGAGCGCCCCGATGCGTTCATGCCCGACCAGTTCGCCAACCCCGCCAACCCCGAGGTCCACGCCCGCACCACCGCCGAGGAGATCTGGGCCGACACCGGGGGCAAGGTGGATGTCCTGGTGTCCGGAGTGGGCACCGGCGGCACCTTGACCGGCGTGGGCCGGCGTCTGCGGGAGAAGAACCCCGACCTGATGATCGTGGCCGTGGAGCCCGAGGAGTCGCCCATCCTTTCCGGCGGTGAACCGGGCCCCCACAAGATCCAGGGCATCGGCGCGGGGTTCGTGCCGGAAATCCTGGACACGAGCCTGATTTCGGAGATCATCACCGTGAGCAGCGACGAGGCCATGGAAATGGCCCGCCGCGCCGCCCGCCAGGAGGGCCTGTTCGTGGGGATCAGTTCGGGAGCCGCGCTGACGGCCGGTTGCCGGCTGGCTGCCCGGCCGGAGTTGGCCTCGCGGCGCATCGTCGTGGTCCTGCCCTCGTTCGGGGAGCGGTACCTGTCGTCGGATCTGTTTGCAGTCTACAGGGATTGAATGCGGATGAACTCTCCGGAAAACAGTCGCTGGTTGCGCCGGGTGACCGCCGAGCTCGCGGCCTCATACCGGGAGAAGGGCGGCGTCAACATCATTGGCGACCGCCACCTACCGTCCCAGCGGGAGATCGTGCGCCTGCTGGAGGATCTGCAGGGGCTTGTCTTTCCCGGCTATCACGGCCAGGTGCTCCCGCGCGAAGCGGACCTGGAACTGATGGTCGGCGCCCGGCTGGATGCCCTGTCGCGGGAGCTGGCCGCGGTCATCGCCCAGACCCTGCGTTTCTGCTGCCAGTCCGGTTGCAGCTGCCGCGAGCTGTGGGAGGACGAGGCGCCCGAGGCTCCCGACGACGAGGCCTTCGCCGCGGTTTCCCGGCGCCTGACCAGGCGCTATCTCGAGCAGCTCCCGGCGGTCCGGGACCTGCTGGAGCAGGACGTGCAGGCGGCCTTCGAGGGCGACCCCGCCGCCACCAACACCGAGGAGATCATCCTCTGCTACCCGGGCATTACCGCCATCCTGGTCCACCGCCTGGCCCACCCCCTGTATGAGCTGGGGGTGCCCCTGCTGCCGCGCATCATGAACGAGTGGGCGCACCACCGGTCCGGGGTGGACATCCATCCTGGGGCGCGCATCGGGCGGAGCTTCTTCATCGACCACGGCACCGGCGTGGTCATCGGCGAGACCACGGAGATCGGCGAGCGCGTGAAGATCTACCAGGGTGTGACCCTGGGCGCGCTGAGCTTTTCCCGCAATCCCGACGGCACCCTGGTCAAGGGGGGCAAGCGCCACCCCACCATCGGCGACCGCGTGACCATCTACGCCAATGCCACCATCCTGGGCGGGGAGACCGTCATCGGCGACGATGCCGTGATCGGCGGCGGGGTATGGATCACCGAGTCGGTGCCCGCCGGGGCGAAGGTGCTGAACACGCGCTGAAGCGGGATGATGGATCAACAGGATATTTGACCCAGATCATCGGAACTGCGTCATGTGAGAAACTCTTTGCCGGCAACTGCCGGCCCGCCTATGATCAACCCTTCTTATTCAGGGAGGGTTGAATGCGAAACATCCTGATCTTTGCCTGCTTGTCGATCATCTTGCTCTTGCCGGTTTCCGCGCGCGCCCAGGACGATTTCATGATGCCCGGACAGACCCGGCCCGGTGAAGCCGTAGCGCCGGATCAGCCCTACGGCTGGAAGTGGCGCTTCCAGATGGGCGGCCACATGCACCTGAAACGGGATGCCTTCTGGGATAACCGTCGCTTTCCCGGCGACAGTGAAACCCGCTCCTTCCTGTCATGGGATCTGGGCCTGGTCAACCTGGACGAGAACCTGGACGGCTGGGGCGGAGGTGTGTTCGCCTGGATCGGCGGTGATTACGAAGGCGCCTGGGGCCTGAAGGGCTATCGGCGCTGGGCCCTGGGCGGGGAGGCGGAACCCTATTTCCAGGTCGGACCGGGCATCATCCTGGACGCCGGGGCATGGGAGCAGGACTACGGGGATATCGGTGCGGTCCTGGAGGCCGAACTCGGCATCCGCTACATCGCGGTGAGCACCAGCGTGACTTTCCTGCCCTACACCGGCCGCGGCGCGGACCTGGTATGGAACGGCCAGGATTATGTGGAGGTTCCCGGCGAGGACGGCCTGGATGTGGCCTGGAATATGGGCTTGAAGGTGGCGGGACCGTTTGCAGGGATAACGACGGGGATCACCGCCGTCACGGCCTACCTCGCGCTGCAAAGTCTTGGTGGCCTGGACTGACGGCCCGGTTCTACTTCCAGTGCGACGAGATGAAGGCGTCCACCTCCGGGATCCCTCCCTGGAAGACCAGGTAGCCGTTGTGCGGCTCGCGCTCGGTGATCTCGCCGTTCACCGCAGAGAGCATGATGCGCTTGACCTCCTCGCGGTCCTGGCTCTGGCCCAGGGCCCAGCCCAGCTTCACGTAGGCCACCTCCGGCAGCATGTTGGCCGCGGGCACCACACCCAGCTCCATGATCTCCCGCCCGGTCTCGTACACGTACATCTGCACGTATCCCCACAGGGTCTGCACCGTCATGTAGACGTGCACACCGGCGTCCCAGGCCCGCTGCAGGGCCGGGTACAGGGGCTTGTTCACGTGGCCCAGGCCGGTGCCGGCGATGACGATCCCCTTGTAGCCGTTGTCCACCAGCGAGTCGATGATGTCCGGCTTCATGTTGGGGTAGTAGTAGACCAGCGAGACGCGGTCGTCGAAGACATCGACCAGCTTGACCCTGGTGTCCTCGCGACGCTTGTGGTAGTCGGTGCGGAAGGGTTTGACCCCGTCGGCGTCCACCTTGCCCAAAGGGATGTCGCTGAGGGTGCGGAAGGTCGAGCGGTAGCTCGAGTGCATCTTGCGCACGCGGGTGCCGCGGTGCAGCAGGCCGTACTCGTCGCTGGTGGGACCGAACATGCAGACCATGACCTCGGCGATGTCGCTGGTGGCGGCGGTGCGCGTGGCGTTGATCAGGTTGATGGCCGCGTCGCTGCTGGGCCGGTCGCTGCTGCGCTGGCTGCCCACCATCACGATGGGCACCGGCGAATCCTGCAGCATGAAGCTCAACGCGGCGGCGGTGTGGTGCATGGTGTCGGTGCCGTGGCCCACCACGATGCCGGCCACGCCGGTCTCGATCTCCCTGGCGATGGCCCGGGCGGTGCCCAGCCACTGCTCGGGTCCCATGTTCTCGCTGAACACGCCGTAGAGCTTCTCGGTCTCCATGTTGCAAATGTCCGCCAGCTCGGGCACCGAGCCGTACAGCTCGCCGGGGCTGAAGGCGGGGATCACCGCGCCGGTGCGGTAGTCCAGGCGGCTGGCGATGGTCCCGCCGGTGCCGAAGAGCTTGACCCGCGGCTTGGCCGGATCCACCGGGAACTCCTTCTCGGGGATCTGGTAGTTGGCCACCTTGCGCCCGTGCACGCTGATGGATTCCACCGTGTCATGGCGGACCCCGATGTTGTAGCCGGTTTCCAGCTTCAGGACGATGTGCAAGGCGTCGGCGGTCTCGCTGCGTGGCAGGATCAGGCCCGAGAAGTCGCCGCGGGTGGTGTGCAGGGTGACCTGGCTCCACACCGGGGCGTTTTCGCGCTGCAGGAGGTCCAGGGTAGGGCTGCGGTAGCCCTTGAAATCCTCGGCGGTGTGGCTCACGGCATGTCCTTTCCCACGGTGGCGGCGATGCGCGCGCGGACCCGGTTTCCCGCCACGCGGCCGCGCAGCTTCGGCATGACAAGGGCCATGATGACCCGGACACGCTTGTCCGGGTCAGGAGGCAGCGCCATGGGCGAGGCCAGGGCCTCGGTCAGCGCGGCGTCCACCGCCGCGGTGGCTTCGGGCTCCGTCAGAGGCTCCACCGGCTCCGCCTCAGCGCTCCACACGGCCTCCGGCAGCAACTCGCCGCCGGCCAGGCGGGCCACGGTGTCGCGCCACCACGAACCGGCCGCGGCGACCTGCAAAGGCCGCGGGCACGAGCGGTCAAGCAGCAGGGAGGCCAACTGGTGGGCCGTGAAACGGGAGCCGTCAGCCCGGACCACCGGCAGCAGTTCGGCGAACAGGTCCCAGGCCCGATGGCGGCTGATGCGCGCGGCCAGGTCGGCCCCGACGCCCGCGGTGCGGGCGATCCTCTCGCGCTCCCAGGGCGGCAGCGGCAGCCCGGCGCCGATCCGTTCGAGCCGCTCGTCGCTCAGGCCGATGGGGGGCAGGTCGGTGTCCGGGTACATGCGGTCGGCGCCGGGCAGCACGCGTTCGAAACCCGTGGTGCCGTCGTCCAGGGCCTGGCGGGTCTCCTGGGGCACCCCGGCGAAGGCCTCGCGGGCGCGGATGAGGATCTCGTTCACCGCGGTGGCCGCATCGCGGGCCGGACCCCACACGATGAGGACGGGGACCTCCGGTCCCACCCCGCAGGCCTTGGCCACCCGGTCCCATTCGCCGCTGCTCAACGTCGGGGCATCCTGGGTGGACAACAGCAGGTTGGGTAGATGATCCAGGCAGGCGATCACCCGCACCCGGTCACTGAATTCCTTGAGGAAGCTGGTGCGCGGCTGGGTCTGGACCTGCAGCAGGCCCTGGAAGCCGGGCAGGGCCACGGCCATGACCGTGGCGCCCTTGTCGATGGCCTTGGCCAGAAAGCGGCATGAAGTGCCGCGCACCGCGGCGGTTACATCACAGCCGCCGTCCGGCAGGTCCTCGGGCCGGGCACCGCGGTGTTCCAGTTCCCGCTTGATGGCCACCAGGGTGCGCTGGCGCAGGGCCTCGTTGTGGGTCAGGCGCGGGATGGCCCGCAGGCTGGGCACGCCCTTGATCTCGATGCGGGTGCCGCCGGCGACCGAGACGTTGACGTCCTGGCGGGCGGCGCCGCTGCCGGTGCGCACCAGGCCGGTGACGCGGCACAGGTGGCGCAGCACCTGGCCGACGGCCATGGCTTCCTGCGGGGTCTTCATGTCCGGATCGGTGACCGTCTCGATCAGGGGCATGCCCAGGCGATCGGTGTTGAAGGTGCGCACGTGACCCCGGTCGCTGACCTCGCGGCAGGAATCCTCCTCGATGCTCAGCTGGCGGATGTGGATGTTCTTGCCGTCGCAGGGGATGTCGCCGTCGGTGCCGACGATGGCCGTGCGCTGGAACCCGGTGGGGATGCTCCCGTCCAGGTACTGCTTGCGGGTGATGTGGACCTCGCTGACCACGTTGCAGCCCAGCAGCATGGTGATGGCGATGCTGATGTCCAGGGCCTGGTCGTCCATCTCGAACGGCGGCGCGTCGTCCATCTCGTAGGTGCAGACGGTTTCC
>JALUJS010000044.1 GCA_027056825.1 Candidatus Krumholzibacteriia bacterium
GCCATGGTCATCGGCGACACCGGCAGCAGCGATGATACGCCCGCCGTCATCCGCGCGGCCGGGGCGACCCTGCTGGAGATTCCCTGGCAAGATGACTTCGCGGCGGCCCGCAACGCGGTGCTGGACGAGATCCCCACCGGCTGGGTGCTGTGCCTGGACGCGGATGAAAAGTTGAGCCCGTCGGGATGGCGCGTCCTGCGCGACTGGGTCGCCCAGCGCCGGGTCGCCGGACCGACTGCGGGCCGGATGACCACCCGCAACTACGTGACCGGGCGGTACAGTCACCGCGGCTGGCGCCCGGTGCCCGATCCGGATCCCCACGCCCTGCCCGGGGCCTGGCCCCCCGCGCCGGGCTACACGCCGACGAGCAAGGTCCGGCTGTTTCCCGCGCGACCGGACATCCGCTTCGCCGGAGTGATCCACGAGACCGTGGAAGCGGCGGTGGAAACCGCGGGCCTGGAGATCCTGGACATCGCCGTGCCGGTCCATCATTTCGGCACCCTGCGCACCGACACCGCCAAGCTGGAACATTACCTGGAGCTGGCCCGGCGCAAGACCGCGCTGGAACCGCGCGCTGCCAACGCCTGGGCCGAACTGGCCGACTGCGCCCTGGCCCTGGGCCGGGCGGACGAGGCCCTGGCCGCCATCGACCGCGCCCTGATCCTCGAACCGGGCCATCCGGACCGCCGCCTCATGGCGGGCTGGCTGCTGCTGGAAAAGGGTCGGCTGGACCAGGCGGACGCCCAGTTGGCGGGCGTGGCCGGCAGCGGCTGCGCGGACGACCGCCAGCTGGCCGAGGCGTGCCACCTGCGCGCCCAGATCGCCCTGCGCCAAGGGCGTCACGACGTGGCCGGGCGGCTGCTCTCGGTGGCCCTGCACCTGTTCCCGGACAACGGGCACTTCCACAACACCCTGGGCGTGTGGCACCTGACGGCCGCGCACGAGGACAGATCCCGCGGCGACAAGGCCCGCGCCGCCCTGGAGCGGGCCTGCCGCCTGCTGCCCGGCGTGCCGGATCCCTGGTTGAACCTGGGCCGCATGTACGCGGCGGCGGGCCACCCCGAGGCGGCCCGCCACCATCTGCAGCGAGCGCTGGAACTGGACCCCGGCCATGCGACCGCCCGCAAGGTCCTGGCCGAGCTGGAAACCGGATCGGCCGCGGTGATCTGATCAGCTCTGCAGGCGCTGCTCGACCTCGGCCAAGGCCTGGTCGGCTTCGGTGACGATCTCCTCGAGGATCTCCCGCAGGGGCTGTTCCTTCTGCAGCATGCCCACCGACTGACCCGCCATCAGCGAGCCGTGCTCGATGTCGCCGTCCACGGTGGCCTTGCGCAACGAGCCGATCCAGTACTCCTCCACCTTGTACTGGGCTTCCTGCTTGGTGATCTCGCCCTTGCGCAGCTTCTCCAGCAGTTCCAGCTGCAGCTCACCGAAATGCGCCATGGCGTGGTTGTTCAGCGCCCGCACCGAGACCACCGGAAGCTTGACGCTGTACTGGGGCGTGGCGATGGCCTCCCGCGAACGGGACCTGCGGAAGATCTCCTTGAAGCGGGGGTGGACGTTGCACTCCTTGGCCATGACGAAACGGGTGCCCATCTGGGCCCCTGCCGCTCCCATC
>JALUJS010000045.1 GCA_027056825.1 Candidatus Krumholzibacteriia bacterium
GGCGTCCCCGTGCGGCGGAGGCCACCAGGGCCAACAGGTCACGCTCACCGTCCGGGTCGGTCATCAACACCTGCTCGATGACCAGGCGGGACCCCTCCCACCAGGCCAGACCCACCAGGAAGGCCAGGGTGCCCGTGCCACCGGCCAGGCCGGTGGTCTCGGTGTCCAGGAACAGGAGGTCCCCGTGCGCCAGTTCACCCGCCGGGAGCCGGGTGAACAGCCCGGCCAGGTCGGCGCAGCCCCGATCCGGTGGCGGCAGATCCTCCTGCCTGCGCCGGGTGTAGACGGAGCCGGTCCTGCCCGTCGGTTTCAGGCCCAGGCCGGCCGCCAGTTGCGTCCGTGAATCCGCAGGCGGCACCGTACCGGCGACCGGGCCTTCAGGCGCCGCTGCTGGGGATTTGCGGGTCAGCCGGTCGAGTCTCGCCAGGCGGCGCCGCAGGTCCATCTCAGCCCTCGGCCGAGGCGGCCGCGCCCGCGCCGGACAACAGCCAGGCCGCACCGGCGGCGGCGGTCCCGCCGCTCTCGACCGCCGCGCCCACGCAGGACGGACAGCCGTCGCGGCAACCGCAACGCTGCAAGTGGGTGAGCGCCGCACCGGCCACGTCCTCGAACTGGTCGTAGATGCGCCGGGCGAACCCGACCCCGCCCGGGAAGGCGTCGTACAGGTAGAGGGTCGGGCGGCCGGTGAAGGGCGAGCGCACCATGGGCAGGGCGCGCAGGTCCGAGGGGTCGGCCATGACGAAGACCGGCGCCACCTTCCCCATCAGGTGCGCCAGGCCCTTGAGCGCCTCGCCCGGATCCAGACCCTCGGCGGCCATGCGTTCATGCACGTCCTCCGGCAGCTCCCACCAGAAACTCTGGGTGTGCATCTCCATCTCCGGCAGGTGCACGCGACCGGCGCCCACCGTCTCGTGGGTGCCCAGCTTGATCTTCTTGAACACCGTCACCTTGGCCACCAGCCCCACCTCGCCCACGGCCAGCTTGCCCGCCCCCAGGGGACGTTCAAGGTCGGCGGTGAGGGTCTTCAATTCGCTCTTGCGCTGGGCGTCGGTGTAGTAGTCCACCTGCACGGGTTTGACGTGGGCCTCGCGGCGCTTCCAGTCCAGGCGGTCCACGTGGTACTGCCCGGCCCCGTGCATGTAGATGGCGTCCTCGTGCAGCAGTTCCTGGGCGCTGAACAGGTCCATCTCCCCGATGACCCTGCCGCCGGGCGTCTCGTGGTCGATGATCACCACGTTGTCTGG
The DNA here is from genome assembly GCA_027056825.1 of Candidatus Krumholzibacteriia bacterium. Classification (GTDB taxonomy): domain Bacteria; phylum Krumholzibacteriota; class Krumholzibacteriia; order LZORAL124-64-63; family LZORAL124-64-63; genus JAHJTW01. Next base: position 1,245 of record JALUJS010000045.1, read on the forward strand.
AGCGGCGCTGCGCAGGCTCACGTCCTCGGCGGGATAGGTGTCGGACATCCAGTGGTAGCGCTCGCCTCCGGCGTGCAGGACCCGCTGGTCGGCGAGGTAGTCAAGGATCTCCCCCACCTCCGTGTCCCCGAAGCGTTCCCCCCGGGCGAAAGGCAGCTCGAAGGCAGCGCACTTCAGGTGGCTCATGAGGATGACCAGGTTGTCCGGATCGACCGTGGCGTGCTCGGGACTGCGCCCGAAGAAGTAGTCGGGATTGCTGATGATGTACTGGTCAAGGGGGTTGCTCGAGGCCACCAGCACCACGGCGCTGACGTCCTGGCGCCGTCCGGCGCGGCCGGCCTGCTGCCAGGTCCCCGCCACGGTGCCCGCGTACCCGGCCATGATGCACACGTCCAGGCGTCCGATGTCGATGCCCAGTTCCAGGGCGTTGGTCGAGACCACAGCGTGGATGCTCCCGTCCCGCAGCCCCGCCTCGATGGCCCGGCGTTCGGCGGGCAGGTAGCCGCCGCGGTAGCCGCGCACCTGCCCGCTTTTGATGCCCACCCTGCGGCCGGCGCGCTGGAGGTAGGTCAGCAGCAGCTCCACCCGCACGCGACTGCGGGCGAAAACGATGAGTTGGGACCCGGTGGCCAGGAATCGTTCGGCGATGCCGCGCGCGGTCTTGACCACCGAGGCGCGGATGCCCAGCTCGGCGTTGACCACCGGCGGGTTGTAGAAGATGAAGTGCTTCTCGGCCCGCGGCGCCCCGTTGCCGGCCACCGGCGCCATGCTGACACCGGTCAGGCGCTCGGACAATTCGAGGGGATTGGCGATGGTGGCCGAGCAGCAGATGAACACCGGATCGGAGCCGTAGAAGTTGGCGATGCGCCGCAGCCTGCGCAGCACGTTGGCCACGTGGCTGCCGAACACGCCGCGGTACTGGTGCACCTCGTCGACAACGACGTAGCGCAGGTTCTCGAAGAGCTTCACCCACAGGGTGTGATGGGGAAGGATGCCCTGGTGCAGCATGTCCGGGTTGGTGACCACGATATTGCCGCTGCTGCGGATGGCCTTGCGGGCGGTCCCGGGGGTGTCGCCGTCGAAGGTGTAGGTCTTGATGTCCGCGCCCAGGGCGGTGACCAGATCGTGGACCTCCAGCATCTGGTCCTGGCTCAGCGCCTTGGTGGGGAACAGGTACAGGGCGCGGGCCTGGGGTTCGGCCAGCATGGTGCCCAGCACCGGCAGGTTGTAGCACAGGGTCTTGCCGCTGGCCGTCGGCGTGGGCACCACCACGGACCGCCCGGCGGCGGTCAGGCGGACGGCGTCGGCCTGGTGGCTGTAGAGGCGGTCGATGCCGCGGTCCTTCAGCACCCGCACCAGCCGGGGATCGACCTCCTCGGGAAAGTCGGCGAACTTCGCCGGCCGGGGCGGGATGACCTCCCAGCGCGTCACGTGGCTCATGAAGCGGTGATCGCGGCGCAAGCTGTCCAGAAGTTGCCTGAGGTTCACGCTCCCGCCTCGCTTTGATGATCTACTGGCCCGCGGTGTCGTCCTTGTCCCGCGGCGGCTCGACCACGTCGTCCAGTTCGCGCTTGACCTCGTCGGTGGCCTCGCGGGTGGCCGACTTGAACTTGCGGATGGACTTGCCCATGGCCTCGGCGATCTCGGGCAGCCGCTTGGGGCCGAACAGGATCAGGGCCAGGGCCAGGATCAGCAGCAGCTCCGACCAGCCCGTCATGCCGGGGATGAATGCGGGGAAAACCATCATTACCAGGACCTCCTCGGTCAGCGGTACCAGCGGAGCATCTGGGAGGCGACGAACACGCCGATGACGCTCATGAGATTGAAATGGATCTGGAACCCGAAGGTCAGGTCCAGGATCACGAGATTCCAGTGGGTCACTTCCGGCCCGAAGGATATATACCGTACGAAGAGCTGTTCGGCCACACTGCCCTCGGTCAGGAACAGGCCGATCACGTTGCTGACGATGGCCCCGATCATCACACCCAGGATCACCGTCAGGGTCACCGTGCCCAGGGATTTTTTCATCACACCCGCCTTCGCCGTCGGTCGCCGGTTTCCTCAGATGGCGTGCGCCGCCAGGAACCCGCGCAGCTGTTCATGATCCGCGCCCAGAACCAATACCGCATCCTCGGCGCCCCGGCCATCGAATTCCCGCAGCACGGGGATCCCGCCCAGCAGCCGGGACACGGCCGCGGCCTGCGTGTCGGTCAGGCGCCGGTTAACCAGGAAGCTGGTGGCGTAGTCCTGGGGTGCGGCGTTGCCGTACCGCACGGGGGCCAGATGGGCCCGCGCCAACAGCATGCCCATGTCCCGCGCCAGACCCGGCACGTGGGTGCCGTTGAGGACCACAAGCTGCAGCCCAGCCACCGCCGCGGGGTCCGGCGTGTGCGCCGCGCCGCCCGGTTCCGGGGCCGGTCCCGCGCAACCGGGCAAGCCCTTTTCCATGATCATGGACCCGGCCGCCACGGCCACCGCCAGCACCAGGATCGCCGTCACGGCCCGGCTCACGCGTCCTCACCCACCAGCCGGCGGACCACCGGCAGGATCCGCTCGTAGCTCTGGTCCAGGGTCTGGGGCATCACCCGGGTGCGCCCGATGGTGCTCATGAAATTCGTGTCTCCGGCCCAGCGGGGCAACATGTGCAAATGCAGGTGCTCGGGGATGCCCGCCCCGGCGCTGGCCCCGCCGTTGTAGCCGCAGTTGATGCCGTCGGGACGGAAGGTCTCCAGCAGGGTCTTCTCCATGACGTGCAGCAACCGCCCCATCTCCTCCAGCTCCGCCGGGGTGCAGCCGCTCAACAGGGGCTGGTGCCGGTTCAACACCAGCAACATGTGGCCGCTGTTGTAGGGATAGAGGTTCAACAGCAGGTACCAGTACTCGCCGCGATGCAGGATGAAGTGTTCCCGCTCGTCGCACTCCAGGCGGTTGCAGAACACGCAACCCTGTTCGCGGTTCTCGCCGCTGACGTAGTCGTATCTCCAGGGGGTGCACAACCGGTCCATGTCAACCGTCCCTCGCGGTCAGCAGCCGTGCGGCCGCCTCGAGTTCGGACACCGTGTTGATGCCCACCACCTCGCCGGGGTCGTCGATGGCCTCGGCCTCCACGCGCAGGCCCCGCCGCACCAGGTCGGCCACGGTGTCGGTCAGGTAGTATTCGCCCTGGCTGTTGTCCGTGGTCAGGTTCCCCAGGGCGCGCAGGAGCTCCGCCGACCGGAAACAGAACACCCCGGTGTTGTACTCGCCGATGCGAAGCTGCTCCTCGGTGGCGTCGCGCGCCTCGACGATACCGGTCACCGACCCGTCGGCATCCTTGATGATCCGGCCATAGGCACCCGCGTCAGGAACCACGCAGGTCAGCACCACCGCCGCCGCGTCTCCGGCCGCCGCGCGGTCGATGATGCGGCGCACGGTGCCCGGTCGCAGCAGGGGCACGTCCCCGGCCAGGACCACGCACAGGCCGCCGGGATCCAGGTGGTCCGCGGCCATCTGCACGGCGTGGCCGGTGCCCAGCTGGGGTTCCTGCAGCACGAAGGTCAAGCCCGGCCGTCCGCAGGTTTGCCGCACCTTGTCGGCCTGGTGTCCGACCACGACGATGCAATCGTCCACCCCCGCCTGTTCCACCACGTCCAGGACGTGGTCCAGCAGCGTCCGGCCGGCGATACGGTGCAGGACCTTGGGCAGGTCCGACTTCATGCGCGTGCCCTTGCCCGCGGCCAGCACCACGGCCTGCACGCGGGGGCGTGTCATGTCCTGATGATCGTTCACGTCGTCCGTGCCGTCCCTTTCCGGTTCAACTCCTGCGGCCGGTCCAGGAGCGCGGTCTCCCGCACTCCCTGCGGCCCGGCCTCCAGGACCAGGTTGTCGATCAGGCGCGCCGGCCCCACCCGGGCGGCCACCGCCAGCAGCACGCGGCCGTCCACCTCGTCCGGGCGTTGCAGATCCGGCACCAGACGCGCCGCGGCGTAGTCCACGCGGTCGGCCGGAGCCAGTTCCGCGGCCATGGCCTCCTCCAGCACACGCCGCCGGCGCTCGCCGTCGCTCATCAGCTCGCGCCCGCGTTTCAGCGCCGCCTGCAGACAGAGGGCGCGCTCGCGGTCGGGACCTTGCAGATAGCGGTTGCGCGAAGACATGGCCAGGCCGTCGGGTTCGCGCACCGTGGGCGCGTCCACCAGGCGCACCGGCATGCACAGGTCCCTTACCATCTGGTCGATGACCAGGCACTGCTGGGCGTCCTTGCGTCCGAACACGGCCACGTCCGGCCGGATCAGCCCGAACAGCTTGGCCACCACCGTCAGCACGCCCTGGAAGTGGCCCGGCCGGCTGGCGCCGCACAGGTCGTCGGCCCGGCCGCCGGGGCTTACGGTCACCTCGGCCCCGTCCCCGTACATGTCAGCGACATCCGGGGCGAACACCGCCGCCACAGGAAGTTCCCGCAGCAGTTCCAGGTCGGCCGCCAGGTCCCGCGGGTAGGCATCCAGGTCCTCGCCGGGACCGAACTGGGTGGGGTTGACGAAGATCGAGACC
>JALUJS010000046.1 GCA_027056825.1 Candidatus Krumholzibacteriia bacterium
CAAAGAACCCACGCCCATCCAACTGGAAGCCATCCCCATCGTCATGGAAGGGGACGACCTGATCGCGTGCGCCCAGACCGGCACGGGCAAGACCGCGGCCTTCGCGCTGCCGCTGGTGGACGACATCGCCACCCGGCCCTCCGGACCCGGCGATTATCCCCTGGTGCTGATCCTCACGCCAACCCGCGAGTTGGCCACCCAGATCGACGAGAACATCCGGGCCTACGGCAAGTACACCGGCATCCGCACCGTGGTCATCCTGGGCGGCGTTCCCTCGGGGCCGCAGATCCAGCGCCTGCGCGACGGCGTGGACATCATCATCGCCACGCCCGGACGACTCATCGATTTGATGGAGCAGGGCGCGGTGACCCTCGAGGACGTGGAATTCCTGATCCTCGACGAGGCCGACCGCATGCTGGACATGGGCTTCATGCCCGACGTGCGCTGGATCGCCGAGCGCGTGCCCAAGCCACGGCAGACCCTGCTGTTCTCGGCCACCATGTCCGCGGCCGTGCGCAGTCTCGCCTCCACGGTGCAGACCGACGCCCGGTCGGTCTCGGTGGCCCCGCCGGCGACGGTGGCGGACAACATCGACCAGGGCGTCATGTTCGTGCAGAAGGCCGACAAGCAACACCTGCTGGTGGACCTTGTCAAACGCCCGGGCACGGGCAAGGTGCTGGTCTTCGTGGGTACGAAGATCGGGGCCATCCAGGTCACCCGACACCTGCAGAATCACGGCATCAAGGCCGCCGCCATCCACTCCAACAAGAACCAGGCCCAGCGCGCCCAGGCCCTCGAGGCCTTCACCCGCGGCAAGGTGCGCGTGCTGGTGGCCACCGACCTGATGGCCCGCGGCATCGACGTGGAAGACATCACCCATGTGATCAACTACGACCTGCCCCAGGACGCGGAGAACTACGTCCATCGCATCGGGCGCACCGCGCGGGCCGGCCGCACGGGTACGGCCTTGTCCCTGTGCGGCATCGAGGACGTGCCCCACCTGCGCGGCGTCGAACGCCTGGTGGCCCGTTCCCTCGCGGTCCGCGAGGACCATTCCTGGCATTCCTCACGGGTGGCGGCCTGCCTGTCGGCGTCCGAACGCGCCGCGCGCAGCCGCGCCAAGTCCGGCAAGGCGCGCGGATCGGGGTCGAAGTGGCGGCGTTAGCCGGGGGTCTTTCCCGCTGATCCGGTTCGGGTGGTGCTGTTTGTAATGAAATATGCTAAAATAGCATATCAATTCATACGGAACAGTCACCCTTGCCCGTGAGATTCGAGTCTTGACCCAATTCCGCACCATGACCCGGTGGTTTGCCGCTGCCCTGCTGATCATCTGCCTGGCCCCGGCGCGCGCCGAGGTGCCCCCCGCCAAGCCCTACGCTGACGTGGTGGCCGAGGTGATGGCCTTCCTGCAGTCGGACGTGGGCATCGACGGGATCCGCACCAACGACAACGACCCGGAGGGCTATCCGGTCCCCCCGTATTTCTACCACTACGCCATCCGCGACGGGAACGGGCTGTGGAGCAGCACCACGGGTTATCCCGGCTATGCCGCGGTCAGCTATCCGGCGTACACCTCCTGCGTGGCCATCGATGCGTTCCTGGACTGGCGGCGCTGGAGCGGCGATCCCGAGGGCCTGGACCGCGCCGTGCAGTACGCCGACTGGATCCTCGAACACCGCACCCCCTCCGGCGACCTGTACGGCAACCTGCCCTACAGCACCCAGACCGACGCGGTGATGGGCGGAGGCTGGGACGGACCGGCCAACATGACCGACAAGGCGCCCATGTTCGGGCTGCGCCTGCTGCGGCTGTACGACATCACCGGGAACGCCGCCTACTGGACCGGCGCCCAGGAGATCGCCGCGACCCTGGTGGCCACCCAGATGTCCGGCGGTCCGGCCGATGACGGCCGCTGGCCCTTCCGCGCCGTTCCATCCGACGGAACGGTCACCCAGGACTACACCAGCCATCTGCAGCCGGCGGTGCGCTTCCTGGACGCCATGGCCGCGCGCACCGGCGATCCGGCCTATGCCCAGGCCCGCGACCGGGCCTGGAATTGGCTGCTGGCCAACCCGTGCAATCCGGCGGCGGCCGCCTACATGCGCTGGGAAGCCTTCTATGAGGACCAGTCCCCGGAGCAGCAGACCGGGTTCGGGGACCACTACTCGGCCCACGAGATGATCGTGGAACTGACGCGGCGGCGGCCGGCCGGTTGGCAGGACACCGCCATCGCCATCATGGATTCGGTCAACGCCCGTTACCTCGTGCAGGGACCGGGCACCATTTACGCCCAGTACGAACCGGTCACCCTGGAGTGGGCGGGATGGCCCGAGGCCACCTACGCCTCCAGCCTTCAGTACGCCCGCACCGCCCTGTTGCTGGACCAGGCCCTGGCCGGCGATCCCCGTCACGACCCGGCTTGGCGCGCCACCGCCCTGGCCATGGCCGCGGTGTGTTCCCACGGCCAGAACGACCGCGGCGTCGCCGCGGACGGGCGTATGTTCACCACGGTCAAGGACCTGGTGACCTATTTCAACGTGGACAGCTGGTACGAGCAGAACTTCAACACCGTCAAATACTTCCTGGAGATCATGGCCTTGGAGCCGGGCCTGGCCCCGGCGGCCGAAACCCACATTCTGACCGCCTCGGAGCCCCTGCGCGTGGTGGAGTATCCCGGCGCCGGGGTGTCCGCCCGCTGGGAGACGGCCTCGGGGGCGGGCCTGGTCACGCTGAAGACGCCGGCGGATCCGGCGGCGGTGACCGTCGGCGGATTCGACCTGCCCGAACTGCCCGCTCCACCTGCGGGCGCCGACGGCTGGTTCCGGGACCCCGCCACCGGAGTCCTGACGGTGGGTCATTCGGCGGGCCCGGTGGAAGTCCTGACGGCCGTATCGGCGGTTCCCCCCGCCGGCGCCGGCGGCCGTATCCTGGCGCTGACCGCACGGACCGCGGGGACCGGGCAGACAGAGATCACCGCCGAGTTGGGCCGTGACGGTCCGCTGGCCGTCGCGGTGTTCGATCTGCGCGGCCGCCTGGTGCGGGACCTCGGCGGCGCGGCCGCCGCAGCGGCCGGCTCCCACCCCTTCACCTGGGACGGCAGGGACGCACGGGGGGGCAGGACCGCCGTGGGTGTGTACCTCGTACGGGCCCGGTCCGGCGCCGCCGTGGCCACGGCCCGCGTGATCTGGGAGCGGTGAGCATGGACGCGATGCGGAAATGCGCGGGATTCCTGATGTCCGCGGCATTACTTGCGGTGATCATGGCGGCGTGGCCGGCATCCGCGGGGGTCGATTTCGATTTCGAGACGCCGTACCTGGTGCAGCCCGGCAACCAGGTCTGGGATTTCTGCCTTGTGGAGGACCAGGGCTCCTACCACGTCTTCTACCACACCATCGAACAGCAGGCCATGCACCCGGCCAACGGCGACACCATCTGGCACGCCGTCTCGCCGGACCTGCGCCACTGGAATATCCGCGGCCCGGTCCTCGTCTCCGGACCCGAGTGGTACGACGCGGAGGCCATGTGGGCTCCGGACGTGGTGTTCGATCCGGCCACTTCGCGCTGGGCCATGCTCTACACCGGGGTGACGTCCAACATGGTGCAGAGGGCGTGCCTGGCCTGGTCCGACGACCTGGAGAGCTGGACCAAGAGCGCGGCCAACCCGGTGTTCGAACCGGACAGCCTGATCTATCACTGGGCGCCGGACCAGGCCTGGAGTTCGTTCCGCGATCCGTTCGTCTATCACGATGGGACGCAGTGGAACATGCTGACCACCGCGGCCCTGCGCCTGGGCGGGTATCCCGGCTACCGGCGAGCCATCGTTCACCGCGCGGTCTCGGACGACCTGGTCCACTGGCTGGATGCGGGCGCCTTCTATACACACGACGGTCCCGTGCCCACCTACGACCTCGAAAGCGTGCAGTACGTGGTGCGCGACGGCTGGCATCACCTGTTCTTCACCGAGCAGGATCCCAACGTGGAGCACGCTCCGGTCAGCCACATGGTCGCCGCCGATCCGTCGGGCTGGACCATGGCGCAGCGTGACATCGTCGATGCCGGTTGGGCGCCGGAGATCAAGCACTTCGACCCGGCCGCCGGCCCGGATGTGTTCGCGCGCCTGGCCAAGGACCAGGATCCCCGCGACGGCACCTGGTTCGTGACCGCCAAGTTCGACAGCGTTCGCTACGAGAACGGCGGCATGACCCCGGTGGTGTTCACCACCGACCAGCTGGCGGCCGACTGGCCCGTCCGCACCGGGGCCGCGGCGGTGACCATGCCCACCTTCGGCGACAACCCGGTCCTGCGCGGGGACTTCCCCCAGATGCCCCAGGGGCACGGCTGGTTCAGCAGCCGGGAATTGTACGGCGGACCCTTGAGCGGACTCGGCCAACCTGGAATGGAAATCGCAGTGGGAGCCACGGCCGATCTGCTCTCCCGTCCCTTCACCCTGACCACGGGCTACCTGGGGGTGATGACGGTGAGCGGAGCCTCCGGCGCGGACGTCTTCGTGGTCCTGGAGGACGCGGACACGGGCGCGGAACTGGACCGCCTGTCGCCTTTCCCGGGCCATCCCCTGCAGGAGCGCGTGTGGAACGTGGAGGCCTACACCGGACGGTCGGTGCGGCTGCGGGTGGTCGACGCGGACACCACGCTGACCGGCTGGATCGCCGTGGACCGCATCCGCGAGATCGACGGACCGTCGGGCGTGGGCCCGGTCGCTCCTGTTCCCGGTGCGGTGCGGAACCTGCGCGCGGTCCCCAACCCCTTCAACGGCGGCACGCGGATCCGCTTCGATTTGTCCCGCGCCGGCGAGATGCGCCTGGAGGTCTTCGATCTCAAGGGCCGCCGGGTGTGGGCTTCCGAAGCCTATCGCGGCGAACCCGGGCCGCAGGAGATCCCCTGGCGCGGAACCGGCCACGCGGGCCGGACCCTGCCGGCGGGCGTCTATCCCTGGCGCGTGCTTCTGGACGGCAGGCCGGCCGGGAGCGGCCGGGTGGCCATCGTCAAGTAGACCTCATCTGACCAGCTGGATCTTGCCCTGAAGGCGCCACGGCCCCGTGGCGCCGTCCTTGTCGTGCCCCTCGCTGGTGATGCGGTACAGGTAGGTGCCCGAGGGCAGGTCACGGCCGCTGTCGTTCCTGCCGTCCCACACGAAGGTGCGCGGCCCGGCAGCGGCGGTCTCCAGGTTCCGGGCGATCACCCGGCGGCCCATCAGGTCGAAGATCTCGACGCGGTCATGGGTGGCGGCATCGGCCTCCCACACCAGGCGGCAGCGGGGATTGAAGGGGTTGGGGTAGGCCGCCAGCATGTGCACGGGCTGCGGCAGGGTGGGCGTGCCCGAGGCGAAGGGGTTGTCGTCCATGGTGTGCAACAGCCAGCGGTCGGGATCCAGGACGACCTGGGTGACATCGGCGTCCACGATGAAGGTATAGAGCTGGTCGAGCTGGTCGTTGACGACGGTGACGGTGGTGTCCAGGCCCGCGCCGGTCAGCCTCATGTCCGCCTGCACCTTGAACGGAGCGGAGCCGTCGAGGGGATCGGGAATCTGGACCTGCTGCAGGCGCACGCTCACGTAATTCCTGCCGTCCTGCCAGACGTTGGACCATCCCATGCGGTAGACCGGGTGGGTCTGGCGGTAGAGCCACTGGTGGAAGAACCAATCCAGGTCCTCGCCGGTCACGGCCTCGCAGTGCCGCTGGAAGTCGGCGGAGGTAGCGTTGCCGTAGCGCAGGTCCGGATCCTCGAGGTAGTTGCGCAGGATGGTGA
>JALUJS010000047.1 GCA_027056825.1 Candidatus Krumholzibacteriia bacterium
CTCCGATGTGGTGCGCCAGCGTTTCATCCTCTGGCTCTATCGTCCCCTGCTCCAACGTGTCTTGCGCAGCGTCGATGCCATCATTGCCACCTCTCCGGGTTATGCATCGTCTTCTCCGTTCTTGAGGGTGGTGCAGGAACGGGTGCGGGTCATCCCCCTAGGCATCGACCTACGGCCGTTTCTTTCGGTGAACCGGACGGAGGCGCGCCGGGTGCGTGAACAAGTGCTCCAGGGGCAGGAGGGCACGGTCTTCCTCTTCGTGGGGAGGTTGCGCTATTACAAAGGGGTGGACGTGTTGCTGCAAGCGTTGGCACGGGTGGACGGGGCTGTCCTTTGGATAGTGGGCACAGGCCCAATGGCGGCGAGGTGGCAGCAGGAAGCCCAAGTTCTGGGCTTGCAGCGCCAGGTTCGCTTTCTGGGGGACATACCCGAACGTGAACTTCCCCTCTACTACGCGGGGGCGGATGTTTTCGTCCTCCCTTCGACGAGCCGGGCAGAGGCCCTGGGCCTGGCAATGGTGGAGGCCATGGCGACGGGGTTGCCCGTGATCAGCACAGAATTGGGCACCGGCACCTCCTATGTCAACGTGCACGGGGAAACCGGACTGGTTGTGCCGCCCGGCGATGCGGAGGCGTTGGCCGCGGCCATGCGTTCGCTCATGGCAGAGCCGACGTTACGGGCGCGCATGGGGGAGGCCGCCCGGGCACGCGCCAAACGCGAGTTCACCGCCGAGGTCATGGCCGAGCGCATTCGGCGCCTCTACGAGGAACTTTTGGAATACTGAAGTGGCCGCGCGCTACTCCCGCGCCCCCTTTCCTCGCAACGATTCCCCGCTGGCCGAAAGTAGGCGCAGATCGGCCAGGTAGGGGTTGAATAGATAACGATGGGAGAAGGGCTGGGGGAAGGTGGCATGAAAACTCATCGCCTTGGCTGGATCCAGGAACCAATCCCCCACGTGAAGTTTGAAGTCGCGAGCCTGAGCATATCCCCAAGGAGTGTTGGCCTTGTCGGCTCCCCAGTTATCCCCATCGAACGCGGCAGGTATCAGATCAAGCCCGTAGAAAAAGGGGCGGTCGAACAGGCGGCCTGGCCCTACCTGGTGACGGCGTTGCCATAGGTCGTCGTAGATGGGGCGCAGCGCGTAGGTGGCTTCATCGTTTATGTCCGACGGTCGCTCTGCTTGCTCCCCCACACGATAGATGACAGTTCCCTTGCGCATACCGACGGGCCGACCGCGAATGCCGTGCCCGTATGTTTCCACAAAGATGACCGGGCGCCCGTCCTCTACCTGAAGTGGGCCATCGACTTTCAGGTATCCCGGGCCCACCGCCTCATCGAGTGGGTACAGGTAAATGTCATTGTGAGCAAGGGTTTCCATGGCCTGCAAGCGTCCATACGTTGACCCATCCTTGAGGACGGCCAACTGAATCGATTCCAGGTCGTTTTCGTGGCATCCACCCTGTTCGCAGGGGTGCGGTTCGTAGTCGCGGGGATGAAACAGGCTGTAGAAGATGAACCAGTGGGTCTCCGTTTCGATGACGGAGTAGTACACGTACGCGGACAAATCGCCGGTGGGCTGGTTTTCCCAGTTGTTGTTGCCCACCCAATCAC
>JALUJS010000048.1 GCA_027056825.1 Candidatus Krumholzibacteriia bacterium
CGCGCCGGGCCCCGGCTACTGGGGCGCCAAGCGCATGTCGTTCCAAGGCGTCCTCGGTCAGTGGGCCGCCCGCACGCTGTGGCCCCACCTGGACGTGGCCGGGGTACTCTACGAGGTCTGCCAGCTGGGCAAGACCTTCGCGCGCTGGCACCGCCTGGACATCGTCTACCCGCCAGACCTGGTGGACCGTGTCCTGGCCGACATCCGCATCTGGGTTTCCATGGCCGACGGGCCGCGCAATTACGGCGCCTGCTACGGCTGCCCGTTCGTCGAGGCCTGCCGCTCGGGCGACATGACCGGCCTCGTCCCCAAGCCCGAGCACCCGCTCACGGCGTTGGACTGGCTGGCCCAACGCCCTGTTGGCCCCAGTGTCTTGGGGGTAGAGCTATGACGTGGAAAGCCGAGAAGCCCGAAGCTGGAAAGGCCTATTTGACGACCACCGAGGACACGTACTGCGTCGTCTCCGACGACACTGGCGCGCCTTTGGTGGCTACTGCCTACGGTGAGGCCAACGCCCGCCTGATCGCCGCGGCGCCGGACCTGCTGGCGGCCCTACGGGAAGTCTACGAAGCCTACTTGGCGCCGCCAGAGGAATCTGCTGACTTTGATTGGGATGCTTGGGGCAAGCGCGCCCAGGTCGCCATCCACAAGGCCACGGAGGCTTGACATGCGCGACGTGCTTCTGCTAGTCTCCCTGGCCGCAGTGCTCTTCGCCCTGCTAATGCTCGGAGGCTGATTGATGGCTAGCCTGTCCGATTACGCCCGTCCGACCGCCCGCATCCTGGCCGCGGGCCGCCCCGGAAGCGGCAAGACCGGCTCGCTGGCCGCGCTGGCCAACGCGGGCTACAAGCTCCGGATCATCGACCTCGAAGGCAACCTGGAGCCGCTGATCCGTTTCACCGACCCCGAGGCCCGTGACCGCGTCGAGGTCGTGTACCTGGAGGACTCCCGCGGCCTGACGGACTACGGCTACACGCCTACGCAGCCGCGTGTGGTGGACGCGGTCGAGAAGCTGCTGCGTCACTGGAAGTACGCTGACGTGGACCTCGGTCGCCCTGCTGACTGGGGCCCTGACACCGTGCTTGTGCTTGACTCGCTGACCCCGCTCTGCGAGGCAGCCATGGACCGGGTCCTCTTCCAGCAGGGCCGGAACCCGCTCACCCGCCAGCACCGCGACTGGGGCATGGCCATGCAGCTGATCGACGGCATGCTGGCGCGGCTCAAGTCCCGCAAGCTGGTGGGCTGCCACGTGGTCGTCATGTGCCACATCAAGGTCATCGGCCCCAATCTGGAGGTCCCAGACCCCGAGACCGCGCCTCCGGCCCTAGTCACAGCCGCTGCCGAGGCCGCGGCCCGCATCAGCGCCATGACGCCCCCGCGGCTGTACCCCGCCGTGCTGGGCCGCGAGCTGGCACCCTACGTGGCCCGCCACTTCTCGACCGTCGTGCTATACGAGACGGACAAGAAAGGTCGCTTCATTCACACGGCCCCCCGGCCCGACTTCGACGTGAAGGTGCCGGTGCAGGGCCTTCCCGAGCGCCTGCCCGTGGAGGACGGGCTTCTGCGCATTGTGCGAGCGATCGAAGAAGGAGGAGTGTGAGAT
>JALUJS010000049.1:0-1568 GCA_027056825.1 Candidatus Krumholzibacteriia bacterium
GTCAAGCCCCCAGGGACGGGTCTACGGCGTCCCTGAACGGGGAACATCATGGCACGTACCTACACCGGTCGAGGCTTCCGACCCCCGCGAAAAACAGGGGCTAGTGGCGAGTAGCGAGGGCTGAGGATTTTGATCCCCTCATCCTGTCCTTCTACCCCTACGGGGCACCGAGGTCCCGAAGGGAGAAGGGACCGTTATGCCAGGGCCGAGGACCAGGGCAGGGATCACGATCCTCTGTCCTGTCCTCTCGCCACTCATCCCCGACGCCGGCAACGGCGTCTAATGCTCACGGGTGGCGCGGAAGTGGATGTCGGGCCAACGTTCGATGGTGAGTTCCAGGTTGACGCGGGTGGGGGCGAGGTAGGTCAGGCTGCCGGCGTGATCCAGGGCGAGGTTGTCGGCAGCCTTGTTGCGGAACTCGGCCAGCTTCTTTTCATCTTCGCACTCCACCCAGCGGGCGGTAGCGACATTGACCGACTCGAACTGACACTCCACGCCGTACTCGTGCTTGAGGCGGTGGGCCACCACGTCGAACTGCAACATGCCCACGGCGCCGACGACCAGATCATTGTTGTTGAGTGGCTTGAAGACCTGTGAGGCCCCCTCCTCGCTCAACTGCTCCAGTCCCTTCTGCAATTGCTTGAGGCGCAGGGGATCTTTCAGCACCACGCGACGGAAAAGCTCGGGTGCAAAGTTGGGGATGCCGGTGTACTTGAGATCTTCGCCCTGGGTGAAGGTATCACCGATCTGGATGGTGCCGTGGTTGTGCAGGCCGATGATGTCGCCCGGCCAGGCCTGTTCCACGTTCTCGCGCTCGCTGGCCATGAAGGTGATGGCATGGGGGATCTTGACGTCGCGCCCGAGACGCACCTGGCGCGCCTTCATGCCGGCCTGGTAGTGACCGGAGCACACGCGCAGGAAGGCGATGCGGTCGCGGTGCTGGGGATCCATGTTCGCCTGGATCTTGAACACGAAGCCGGTAAAGGCCTCTTCACTGGAGTCCACTACGCGGGTCTGGGTCGCGCGCGGCTGTGGCGGCGGCGCATGGGCGACAAAGAAATCCAGCAGCTCGGCGACGCCGAAATTGTTGATCGCCGAGCCGAAGAACACCGGCGTCAGTTCACCGCGCAGGAAGGCTGCCTCATTGAATTCATTGCTCGCACCCCGTACCAGCGCGATCTCCTCGCGCAGCTCCGCCGCCACCGGCCCGAGAGCCGCATCCAGTTCCGGGTTGTCGAGACCCTCAATGGTCTCGCCCTGCTGGATCTTGCCGCCATGGGTGGCAGAATACAGATGCACGCGATCATCATACAGGTGAAAAACACCCCGGAACTGCTTGCCCATGCCGATGGGCCAGGTCACCGGTGCGCAACGGATCTTCAGGATATCCTCGACCTCGTCCATCAGCTCCACCGGGTCACGGCCCTCGCGGTCCAGCTTGTTGATGAAGGTCAGGATGGGCGTATCGCGCAGGCGGCAGACATCCATCAGCTTGATGGTGCGTTCCTCGACGCCCTTGGCGCTGTCGATGACCATCAGCGCCGAGTCCACCGCAGTCAGGGTGCGGT
>JALUJS010000049.1:1578-5733 GCA_027056825.1 Candidatus Krumholzibacteriia bacterium
AGCAACAGCTTTTCGGTCAGCGTCGTCTTGCCCGCGTCCGGGTGAGAGATGATGGCGAAGGTGCGCCGCCGCTGGATTTCCTGCTCGAGAGAAGACATGGCCTGAACCTGAACAACAAGGCGCGCTATTCTACACCAGCGGGGCGCGGGATAAAGGGCCACCCGACGCCCTGTTTGTGCGCCGTGATATTGCATACCTTATATAAACCCAGTAGGCTCTGGTGTGAATTTGCCCCCCGAATTCGACAAAAACTCACACAAATTACAATAATGCTCAACAGGTAAGGAGCCACCATGTTTGAAGCCCCCAACGAGCCACAGGATTTCGGCAAAACCCTGGACACGGGATTCCGGCTGTTCGGCGCAGGCTGGAAGCGCGGCATGCTGATCATCCTCTACATGATTGTGGTCCTCGGTGTGCTGGCCGGGATCCTGACCGCTACCTTCGTTCCCCTGCTCGATGATCCGTCCGGCCCACCCGGATTCCTCATCGGCCTGGCTCTGGTGATTGCGCCACTGTTCCTGTTTGCCTGGACTATCTTCATGAACGCCCTCACGGCCTTTTTTGGTGCGCTGTACCGCGGTGTCGACCTGCATATTGGCGATGCCCTGCGCGTCGGCCTGAACAAGATGTTTCCCGTCATCGGCTGGTACCTGCTTTTTTTGCTGATGGTGTTTGGCGCCATGCTGCCGGGCGGCATCATCATCGGTATCGGCATCGCCTCGCAGGAACCCGCCATCATTGCCATGACCATGTTCTTCGGCTTTTTCGTCTTCGCGGTCCCTTACTTCTTCGTCATCGTCCTGTTTGTGTTCGGCCCCTACCTCATCGTCATAGAGAACATGGGTGTCATGGAGGCCTTCGCGGAAGCCAAACGCCTGGTATGGGGTAACTGGTGGCGCACTTTTGCCTATGGTATCGTCGTCACTCTGCTGGTGTGGATCATTTCCATGGTCATTTCACTGCCGCTGGGTGTGGCTGGCTTCGTGATGGATCTCAATGGTGAAGTGGGGGGTTCGCTGGTACTACAGGTCATCAACAACCTGCTGTCACTGCTGGTCTACCCGCTGTCCGTGGCCATGACCCTGTCCTACATGTTCGACATGATGTTACGACGCTCGGGCGCCGACCTGGCAGCACGCCTCGCCTGAGACACGGTGCGGGCACAGCGGCTTGAGCCTCCAGCGCTTCCTGATCCTCCTCCTGCTCGCCGGTGCCGGCCTGGCACCGGTAATGGCCGCATCAGCGCCATCGGTGGAAGTTCTCGTCGCAGCGTGTATCGAGAAACAGTTCACGCCGGAGCGGGATGAGGTCTTCCGCGACGCCGAGATCACGCTACGCAAGGAGTGTCCACGTCTGGCACGGGCCTTCGAAGCGCAAACCGATCCGCGCCTGCGTGACCTTACCCCGCGCCCGGGACTGAAACCGACCCTTAGCCAGCTTCTGGATCTCCAGCAGGCGCTGAGGAGTTATCACACCTTGCCGCAGCAACATGGCCGACCGCTGGATCGGGCGGCACTCGACGGTATCATCAGCGAAACCTGGGTGCCCTTCGAAGAGCAGACGCGGGAACTCACCCTGTTCGAGCGTTTCAATCGCTGGCTGGAAACCCAGCTTAAGCGAATCACGCCTGACGATGTGGAACCGGTGCAGGACTGGATCGAGCGCCTCGGCCTGACACCACACGTAAGGGAGATCATCCTCCAGGTTGCCATCGTCCTGTTGATCCTCCTGACCCTGTTTATTGTCTTCAATGAGTTGCGTGCCGGGACACGCGGTGGCTTTTTCCGTCGCCTCGGTTTTCGTGCCCTGCGCCGCTTACGGCGCAGGGGCACAACGGCGCCCTCAAGCGGCTTTACCTGGGCACAGCTCAGGGACATGACACCACGCCAGCGGCTTGTTGCCCTGCTGCGCTACGAACTCGGGCTGCTGGTACGGCGTCGCTTTATCCTGCGTGCCGAGAACCATACCAACCGCGAAATCGCCCGACAGCTCGCTACACGACAGGTACCCTGCGCCAAAGGCTTTGGCCAGCTGGTACCGATCGTGGATCCCATCCTCTATGGTGAGCGTGAAGCGGACGAGGAAACACTCCGGCGCATCGAGGCCATCGTGCGCGAGACCGAACGTTGTGCCGACGACGAGGCGGCATCATGAAGGAACGTCTCGCTACCCTGTTCGCGGCTCTGGGTACCCTGTTGGTAGTAGCGGCCCTGATTCTGCCTTCCACCGGCCCACGTGAAAAGCCGGTTTCGCTGCCCACTTCCCTGGATCGTGGTAATGAAGGCCTCGCTGCTCTGTATAACTGGTTACGGCATCTGAAGGTGCCCGTACATCCCCTGCGTGATCGCTACCAGGCCCTGAGCGACAACCTGGATTTCCCCGAGAGCGGCAACCTGCTTATTACCACCGCACCGCACCGCATCCTCACCCGCCACCTGGAAGGGGAACAACTGCGCACCTGGGTTCAACAGGGCAACCACGTGCTGGTGCTGGCTGCCTTTTCCGACTGGCCCGACTGGGCAAAACAAAGCGGCACGAATTTTTATGATGTCTTTACTACTCTGGAGCTGAATTTCAGTCAGGAGCGGGAATTTCCCTCCAAGGACACCGCCTCACCGGCAGGCACAACTGATGACGATGAGAATGACATCGACGTGGAGGACCTCGTCGAACTCCAGCAGGAACTCAGCGGGGAAGCGGCAGAACCTGAACCCATCGAGGTAGAGTTGGTGCCGCAAAACCCCGCACATCCATTGGCGGCAGGTATTCAAACCGTGTCGACCCGGCGCAGGGAGGGCCATGGTGAGTGGTGGCGTTTTGCCAGACGCACCGGCCTCATACTGCTGCGTGACAAAGCCAGTGGTGCACCTGCCCTGTGGTATTTTCGCTATGGTAACGGCAGCATCCTTGTCAGTCGGCATGCCGGGATCTTCAGCAACAGTCAGCTGGGCAAGGGTAATAATGCACGCCTGGTGCTCAATCTTCTCAACCTCACTCTGCGTGATGGCGGGTATGTGATCTTCGATGACGCCCATCAGGGGCTGACCAATCTCTACGACCCGGAAGCCTTCTGGAAGGACAGCCGCCTGTACCGCAGCCTCGCATTCCTGTTTGCACTGTGGATCGTCTATGTCCTGGGTCACAGCAACCGGCTCCATGTGAGCACGCCACGTAACCCCATGCGACGACTGGTCAACCATGTACGTGCCGTGGGTGGCTTCTTTGCCCGTCGCCTGACCCGCGCCGCCGCGGCACGCCGCCTGTTGTATCACTTCTTCAACCATCTTCGTCGGCGCCTGGGTAAGGCGCAGAACGGCGAGCCGGTATGGGATTTCATCGAACACAATGCTGCGGTAGACCACCGCGATACTGAGCTGCTGAAACAGTACTATGAACGCGCCCTGCAAAACCGGCGCGTGAACCTTATCAAACTCAACAACCTGATATACCGACTAAGGGAATCGATGTCATGAGCAATGCTGTACAGTCGCTGGGCCAACATGTCCAGTCGGAAA
The DNA here is from genome assembly GCA_027056825.1 of Candidatus Krumholzibacteriia bacterium. GTDB lineage: Bacteria > Krumholzibacteriota > Krumholzibacteriia > LZORAL124-64-63 > LZORAL124-64-63 > JAHJTW01. Next base: position 5,097 of record JALUJS010000049.1, read on the forward strand.
TGAACAAGGTTATCTTTGGCATGGAGGAGGCCATCGAGCAGCTTGTCGTTGCACTCGTTGCCGGGGGTCATGTCCTGATCCAGGGCGTGCCCGGTCTGGGCAAGACACTGATGGCGAAAAACTTCGCCCGTGTCATCGGCGGCCAGTTCAAACGTATCCAGTGTACCTCCGACCTGATGCCCTCCGATATTACCGGCATCCATATCTATCGCAGTGGCAAGGATGAATTTGAACTCATTCCCGGGCCCGTGTTCGCCGACGTTCTGCTGGTGGACGAGATCAATCGCACCGGTCCCAAGACCCAGTCAGCCCTGCTGGAGACCATGGAAGAACGGCGTGTGACCATCGATCGTACAAGCTATGAACTGCCGGAAAATTTTCTCGTCATTGCCTCGCAGAACCCTGCCGACTTCGAAGGCACTTATCCCCTGCCGGAATCCCAGCTCGACCGCTTTCTCCTGCAGATCCGCCTGGGCTACCCCGGCACCGAACACGAGATCGAGGTGCTCAAGACTTATGACCAGCCCGGCGGTGGCCATGCCCGCAAGGTCGAACTGACGCCTCTGGCCGACGATCTCCTGGCCGAGGCACGCCACGCGTGGACAGGCCAAGGCTGACGTGTGGATGCACGCGCGAG
>JALUJS010000050.1 GCA_027056825.1 Candidatus Krumholzibacteriia bacterium
GCTCAACGACATCCCCATCCTGACCATCGCCTATGACCGCACCCGCGTGGACCGCAGGCCGGTGCGCTGGAACATGCGCGAACTGCTCACGGTCTCCACCGTGCTGGGCATCACCGGGGTAGCCTCCTCCTTCGTGCTGTTCTTCATCCTGCAGCAACGCGGCATCCCCGAGGATGTCATCCAGACCATGCTCTTTCTCAAGCTCATCATCGCCGGCCACAGCACCCTCTACATCATGCGCGTGGAGGGCTGGTTCTGGCAGCGCCCCTGGCCCGCGCCCGTGCTGTTCTGGGCCACCTTCGGCACCGAGATCGCGGGCACACTGGTGGCCGTCTACGGCCTGTTCGTCACCCCCATCAGCTGGCAGGCGGCCCTGTGGATCTGGGCCTATGCCCTCGTCTGGTTCCTGATGGAGAACGTGGTGAAGGTCTGGGTCTACCGCCTGCTGCGTCAGCAAAGTCCTGCCTGAGACAGGGGAGGCCCGGTGGAGCACGCCCTCCTCGACGAGAGCCTGATCATCGTGCTGGCCTCCGCCCTGGTCATCGCATTGTGCGTGCGCCTGGGCTTTTCCCCCATCATGGGCTATCTGGTCACCGGCCTGTTGATCGGCCCCCATGGCCTGGGCCTGCTGGCGGTCACCGAGGGCACCCGCTTCCTCGCCGAGCTGGGGGTGGTGCTGCTGATGTTCATGGTGGGGCTGGAATTCTCCGTGCCGCGGATGATGGCTGCCCGGTCCCTCATCCTCGGTCCGGGCCTGGGCCAGGTCCTCACCACCGTCGCCCTGGTCACCACGGGCGCCATGTTCCTGGGCGTGAACTGGCCGGCGGCCCTCATTCTGGGTGGAGCCGTGGCCATGTCCTCCACCGCCGTCACCCTCAAGCAGCTGGCGGACCAGGACGAACTTCACAGCGCCCACGGCCGCCTGGCGGTGGCCATCCTGCTGTTCCAGGATCTGGCCACCCTCCCCTTCCTGGTGTTGATCGACGTCTATGGCACGGGCTCGGGCAGCGCCGCCGAGGTGCTGCAGAAGATCGGCCTCGCCACCCTGGGACTCCTTGCCATTGCATTGCTGAGCCGCTCGGCCTTGCACGGCATCCTGGGCTGGATCGCGCGCCTGCGCTCCGCCGAACTGTTCCTGCTGACGGTGCTGGCCATGGCCTTGGGCATGGCCGCCCTTGCCCACTGGTTCGGCCTGTCCCTGCCCATCGGGGCCTTCCTGGCAGGCATGGTGGTGGGGGAGAGCGATTTCCGCCATCAGGTGGAGGATGACCTGCGCCCCTTCCGGGATGTACTGCTGGGACTGTTCTTCTTCACCATCGGCACCCAGATCGACCCACTCACCGCGGCCGAACACCCCGTGGCCACCCTCGCCGCCCTGGCCCTGTTCCTGGGTCTCAAGGCCGTGGTCGTCCTGTTCGTCACCCTGCCCGTGCTCGTCCGGCTCATTGACCACCTTGTCCGGCAACTCCCCGGTGGCGCATCGCGGGTGCTCGAGCTCGTCGAACGGGGTGTGTTGACCGTCCCGTACCAGCTCGGATACGACGTTTCCGCCGTGCGCAGGCGCATGGACAGGTACGCCGACGTGCCGATGGCCCTGGCGGA
>JALUJS010000051.1 GCA_027056825.1 Candidatus Krumholzibacteriia bacterium
TTTTGTTTGTATTACGTATGATGATGGTGTGTGCTTGAGTCGCTTGTTTTCTGTACGTGGCAACCTCTTTGAGGTCATCCAGGCCGGCCGCGAGGTCCGGATCCTGGTGGATCACAAGCAGGTCAGCGACGCCGAAGCCGCGGTCATGGCCGAGGAGATCAGCCGGCGCATCGAGGGAGAACTGGAATACCCGGGGCAGATCCGGATCATGGTGATCCGCGAATCCCGGGCCACGGCCTACGCGAAGTAGGCGAAAGGGAGCCATGGAAACGCGACTGTTGAAGGGGAAGCCGGTCCGGGATGCCGTGCTGGCCCACCTCGCCACGAGGCTGAAGGATGCTCCGCGCGCGCCCGGGCTGGCCGTGGTCCTCATCGGGGAGGATCCCGCCTCCCAGGTCTATGTCCGGCACAAGGAGAAAGGCTGCGAGGAACTGGGGCTGCACCACGTGACCCACCGCCTGCCGGCGGACACCACCACCGACCAGGCCCTGGAACTCGTGGCCGACCTGAACGCCGATCCGGCCATCGACGGGATCCTGGTGCAACTGCCCCTGCCCGCGGGACTCGACGAGGACCGCATCCTGCAGGCGGTGGACCCGCGCAAGGACGTGGACGGGTTTCACCCGGACAACCTGGGGCGGCTGGTGGCCGGGGCGCCGCGCTTCGTCCCCTGCACCCCCAAGGGCATCCTGCGGCTGTTGCGGCATTACGAAATCTCCACCCGCGGCGTGCGCGCGGCGGTGGTCGGCCGCAGCGTCATCGTGGGCCGACCGCTTTCGCTGCTGCTGAACCTCAAGGGGGAGGGAGGGGACGCCACCGTCACCATGTGCCACAGCCGCACCCCCGATCTGGCCGAGGCCCTGCGGGGTTGCGGGCTGGTCATCGCGGCCATGGGCGTGCCGCGCGCCCTGGGCCCGGACATGATCCCCGCCGGCGCCGTGGTGGTTGACGTGGGCATCAACCGAATCGAGGATGCAAGCCGCAAGAGCGGCACCCGCCTGGTGGGCGATGTGGACGCCGAAGCCCTGATGGGGCACGCGGCGGCCCTGACCCCGGTGCCCGGCGGCGTGGGACCCATGACCATCGCCATGCTGCTTGAGAACACCTGCGAAGCCATGGCGCGCCACGAGGGTTGGCATGGACTCGCCTGATCTCGCCGCGGCCCTGGCGGAGGCCCGCAGCCGGGTGGAGACGGAGCTGGCTTTGCTCCTGGAATCCCTGCCGGATACGCCCGCTCGCTTGCGTGAGGCCATGGCCCACAGCCTGCTGGCGCCGGGCAAGCGTCTGCGGCCCATCCTGCTGTTGTGGAGCCGGGAGGCCATCGGCGAGGCCGGCGTGTCCGGCAATGGCGTGGGGGATCGGCAGGCCCTGCAGGCGGCCTGCGGCCTGGAATGCCTACACACCTACTCCCTGATCCACGACGACCTGCCGGCCATGGATGACGACGACCTGCGCCGGGGCAGGCCCACCTGCCACGTGGCCTTCGACGAGGCCACGGCCATCCTGGCCGGGGATGCCCTGCAGGCGCTGGGCTTCGGCATGCTGGCCCGCGGCGGGGGAGCCCGGGCTGCGCAACTGGTCGCCATGGCGGCCGACGCCTTGGGCCCCGGCGGCATGGTGGGCGGCCAGCAGCTCGACCTGGACGCCGAAGGCCGGGACCTGGCCGCCGAGGCCATCGAGCGCATCCATCTGATGAAGACCGGCCGCATGCTGGGCCTGGCCCTGGCCGCGGGCGCCCTTCTGGCCGGAGCCGACGAGGAGACGGTGGACGACCTGGACGCCGCGGGCCGGGCCCTGGGCGTGGCTTTCCAGGGGGCCGATGATCTGCTGGACGTGCAGGGTCAGGCCCGGACCCTGGGCAAGACCCCGGGCAAGGACCAGCGGTCCGGCAAGGCCACCATGATCCGGGCCGCGGGCATGTCCCGGGCCCAGGCCTGGACCCGCGAGCGCGGGGAGCGGGGCCTTGACCTGCTGCGAAGGCGGGTGCGACCGCAGCAGCCGGCCGGACGCCGGTTGCTGGCCCTGGGCTCCTTCCTCTGGCAGCGTTCGTCATGATTCCCGGGGATGCCGTCGCGCCCATCTGGGTGGTCGTCCTCGGCTCCGCGTTCTTCTGCCAGGTCCTCAAGGTGGTCCTGTACGGTTTGGCCCGCGGCCGGCCGGCCCTGTTCATGCTGTTCCAGAGCGCGGGCCTGCCCAGCCTGGCCGCCACCACTTCGGCCTGCCTGCTGACCCTGGCCATCGTGCGGTGCGGCTGGTCCAGCGCCGAGGCCGGCTTCGCGGTGGCCTTCGCGGTCATCGGTTTCCATGACGCTCTGAAGCTGGGCAGCGCCGCCGTGGAGCAGCAACGGGCCCTGTTCCTGGTCCTGGACCGGCTGGAAATCTCCGGATCCCTGGGCCGCCGGGCCGCCGAATACCTGGATCCGCGCACCCATCATCCCGCCCACCTGATCCTGGGGGCGGGATTGGGCGTCCTTTTCGCTCTGGCGTTCGGAGTGGCGCGGGGTTAATCTTGTCGTGTTTCACCGGGGTTGCGCCCCATGGGAAAGGATGGGCATGGAGCCTGTATTGCCCCGCATCGAAGATCCCGCCGACCTGCGAGACCTGTCTCCGGCCCAACTGGAACAGCTCTGCACCGATCTGCGCGACGAGATCATCAACACTGTGTCCCGCTCGGGCGGCCACCTCGGCGCCAGCCTGGGCGTGGTCGAGCTGACCGTTGCGCTGCATCGGGTCTTCCGGTCCCCCGAGGACAAGATCATCTGGGACGTGGGTCACCAGGCCTACGGGCACAAGCTGCTGACCGGCCGCCGCGCGCGGTTCTCGTCCCTGCGCAGCAAGGGCGGCATATCCGGGTTTCCCAAGCGCAGCGAGAATCCCCATGACATGTTCGGGGTGGGGCACGCCAGCACGGCCATCAGCGCCGCGTTGGGCTTCGCCGCGGCCCGCGACGCGCGCGGCGAGAAGCACGCGGTCATCGCCGTGGTGGGAGACGGCGCGCTGACGGGAGGGCTGGCCTACGAGGGCCTGAACAATGCCGGGCAGCTCCAGACCGACATGACGGTCATCCTCAACGACAACAAGATGAGCATCTCGCCCAACGTGGGCGCCATCGCCAAGTACCTGACGCGAATCACCAGCGGGCGACACTACCTGCGGCTGGAAGCGGACCTCTGGGAGCTGCTGGGCAAACTGCCCCACGGCGGCAAGGCCCAGGTCCTGGCCGGACGCATCAAGGAAAGCCTCAAGCAGCTGGTGGTCCCGACCATCCTCTTCGAGGAGCTGGGCTTCAAGTACTTCGGTCCCATCGACGGCCACGACCTGCCGGTGCTCCTGCGCACCCTGCGGGCCGTGCGCAAGCTGCGCGGTCCGGTGCTGGTGCATGTGATCACCAGGAAGGGCAAGGGCTACAGCTTCGCCGAGCAGGACCGGCAGCGCTACCACGGTGTGGGCAAGTTCAACCGGGCCGAGGGCATCAAGGTCGTCCCACCCAAGGTGCCCACCTACACCGGGGTCTTCGGGCGCACCCTGACGGCCATGGCCAAGGCCGATCCCCGCATCCACGGCATCACCGCCGCCATGCCCTCGGGCACCGGGTTGGCGACCTTGCGGGACGAGCTGCCGGACCGCTTTCACGATGTCGGCATCGCCGAGAGCCACGCGGTGACCTTCGCGGCCGGGCTGGCCTGCCGCGGCCAGCGCCCGGTGGTGGCCATCTATTCCACGTTCCTGCAGCGCGCACTGGACCAGATCATCCACGATGTGGCCCTGCAGAAGCTGCCGGTGGTTTTCGGGGTCGACCGGGCCGGGGTCGTGGGCGAGGATGGTCCCACGCACCACGGCGTTTTCGACCTGACCTACCTGCGCATGATCCCCGGCATGGTGGTTATGGCCCCGCGGGACGAGGACCAGCTGCGTCACATGCTGGCCACCGGTCTGGCACGTGAGGACGGCCCCAGCGCCCTCCGCTATCCGCGCGGTTCGGGGCTTGGCGTCGCCCTGGAAGGCGACCCGCAGCCGCTGGAGATCGGCACCGCCGAGGTCCTGCGCGAGGGCCGGGACGTGTGCCTGCTGGCCGTCGGTTCCATGGTGGCGCCGGCGCTCCAGGCGGCCGAGGCCCTGGCCCGTGACGGTATCCGCGCCGAGGTGGTGGACATGCGCTTCATCAAGCCCCTGGACGAGGACCTCCTGCAGCGCGTCTGGGATGAGCACGGCCAGGTGGTGACCATCGAGGAGAACAGCCTGGCCGGGGGATTCGGCGCGGCGGTCCTGGAGTGGAGCGCCTCCCGCAAGGAGGCCGAAGCACCCGCCGTCCTGACCATCGGGATCCCGGACCGGTTCCAGGAACACGCCACCCGCGCGGAGTTGCTGGCGGCCATGGGATTCGATCCGGAGGGTCTTGCGGCCAAGGTGAGCGCTTTCCTGGCCGAAGGCCGCCGCAGGTCCCGGGCGCAGAACGCCTCATGAACGATTCCCTGGCAGCGGTTTCCAACCTGGGCCTGTTCGGCAATCCCCACAAGGCCGATCTGCCCGCGGCCGTGAAGGTGATCCACGAACGCTGCCGCAGGCGCGGGGTCAAGGTGGTGGCTTCCGCGGACCTGGCCGAGGCCATGCCCCCGGACATCCCAGCGGTGCCCAACGACGAACTGGTGGAGATCGCCGACGTGGTGGTGGCCCTGGGTGGGGACGGTACCATGTTGCGCGCCGCGCGGGTCCTGGGCCTGTCCGGGGTTCCCTTGCTGGGGGTGAACCTGGGTTCCCTCGGCTACCTGACCGACGTGCCGGTCCAGGAGGTGGGCGATGCCATCGACACCCTGCTGGCCGGGGGATGCCGACTGGATCGCCGGTCCCGGGTCTACTGCTCGGTGTGGCGGGACGGCCGGCGCATCGCGCGCTCCAACGCCCTGAACGACCTGGTGGTCAACATGGGCCCTTTGCCCCGGGCCCTGGACATGGAACTGCGCCTGGACGACGATTCCCTGGGCCGGTTCCTGGGCGACGGCATTATCGTCAGCACGCCCACCGGGAGCACCGCCTACAACCTGTCCGCCGGCGGCCCCATCTGCCATTCCTCGGTGCCCTGCCTCATCATTGCGCCCATCTGTCCTCACAGCCTCGGCATGAGGCCGCTTATCGTCTCCAAGGACACCAGGATCGAACTGATTCTTCATGAAACAGGTGAAGGCGCTATCCTGACCACCGACGGGCAGAAGACCTTCGAGTTGGCCGATGGGGACCGGGTGGTCTTCAAGGAGGCCGACAACGAGGTGGCCCTGGTGAAGTTTCCCCAGGGGCACTTCTACCGGGTCATGCGGCACAAGTTGAACTGGGGTGGCACCAAGCGCCTGGGCAAGTAGGGTTCGCCGTGCTTCTGGAACTCCGCATCCACAACATCGCCATCATCGACGACCTGAACGTGGCGTTGGGGCCCGGGCTGACGGTCCTGACCGGCGAGACGGGGTCCGGCAAGTCGGTCATCGCCGGCAGCCTGGGCCTGCTGGCCGGCGGTGCGGCCGATCCCGGCCTGGTGCGCAAGGGCGAGGAACTGGGCTTCGTCGAGGGGGTCTTCGATCTTGAGCCTGACCCGGCGGCCCGGGCCCTGGCCACGCGCATGGGCCTGCGCGTGGACGGGGACGGGATCCTGGTGCTGCGCCGCGAACTGCGGCCCGCCGGGAGGGACCGGGTCCTGTGCAACGGGATGATCTCCTCGCTGGCGGTGTTGCGCCAGC
>JALUJS010000052.1:0-15917 GCA_027056825.1 Candidatus Krumholzibacteriia bacterium
GTCCACCACCAGGACCGGCCGCTGGAAGCTGGGATCGACAAAGGGCACGACCTGCAGCTTCCGGGTCTTGAAGGTCTCCTGGCCCGAATCGTCCAGGACTCTCAGGTAGAAGGTATGCAGACCCTCGGAGAAGGTACGCTCGACGTCGAAGGTGTTCTGTTCGGACAACCCCGGCGGCACGGCCCAGCCGGGATCGGCGGGGTCCTCGGGATTGGTCAGGTCCCAGCCGTGCCGGTAGCTGACGATCTTGCCCTCGTAGCCGCTGGCGTCGGCGGTCCAGCTGAAGTTGATGGGCTGGTCGGCCGCGATCTCCCGGGACTCGTAGCCGGGGCCGAGGAACGGCTCGTCGAGGGCCACATCGGGCCGGTAGTAGCCGTCCTGGACCCAGACATGGCCGACTTCCTTCTGGTAACCCAGCCCGACGCTCACCGCACCGGCGGTATCCTGGACCTGGATCGCGAACAGGAAGAATTCCCCGTCGGCGTTGGGGTTGGGAATGGAGACCTTGCGGTCATCCTGCACGGGTTTGTAGGGCAGCCAGTCGGACCATTCGGGATCGTCGAAGTTCAGCACCTCGCTGTAGAACTGCTCGTAGCCAAAGCGGGAGGAGATCACCGTACCGTCCGGCGTCACCGCCTTCTTCCAGAGGAACCGGACCTTGGTCGGCATCTTCTGCTCGAAGTCGGGGTCATCCCCGGTCCAGCCGATGTTCACCGTGGGCGGCACGATGCGGGGTCCCTGGGTGGTCAGGCCCTTGAACACGACCCGGCAGGTGGGAACGAGGGTTGTCGAGGTGAAGGAAATGAACGCGGGGCTGGGATCCCGGGCATCCTTCTCGTCCACGGCCCGCACGAACAGCGTGTGGGAGCGGAAACTCCGCGGATCGCCGACCGGATCGCCGGGAAATCCGGGTTGGTCCGCCAGGACGAAGAAGATCGAATCGGTGGCGGTGGTGAAATGCCAGGGGTGCAGCTCGGCCCCGGTCAGAGGGTCGATGGTCAGGGTGTCCCGCGGACTGATTCCGTCGAAACCGTTATCGCTGATCTTCCACTCGTACCCCTTGATCTTCCCGTCCGGGTCCGCCCCGGTCCAGGAGAACTCCACGGCGTAACCGGATTCGGTCAGGGTGGGCGGCTGACCCACGACCCGCGTGTCCGGGCGGGCGTTGGGGATCTTTACCCCGCCGAGCTTGGTATCCACCGAGCATCCGAAAAGCCCGGCCATCAGCACCCCGATGAGGGCCATGCCGAAAAATCGCCTGATCATTGAGAATCTCCTCGGTCCTCTGGTCGCCATGCCTACTTGAGCCCTGTGGAACATTCGAAATCACCCTCCGGGGTGCTCACGATGAGGCGGAATTCCTTGGTTGCCGGCTGGTTGTCCAGGCTGGCCATGGACGCCTGCGAGAGATCGATCCCCTGCTGGATGCCGGGGACGAACTGTTCCAGCTGGCAATCGCGCCACGACCGCCCGATGGGAAGCTCCGTCACCGAGGGGCGCACCTTCTGGAAGAAGTTGTACTTGGCCGGCCGGTTGGGAAGGAAACCGCAGGCGGTCTGGTCCTGCATCACCGCCTGGATGACACCATGGCCGGTCTGACGCGTGGTCTTGTCGAACAGGTCGTCGGCCAGGGCCTGGTCGCCTCCGGCCACGAAGTAGAGCAGGTAGATGTCCTTGTAATACGTGGGGCCGTTGGAAACCAGATCCGCCGGAATGGTGATATCCACGGAGATCTTCCACACCCCGGTGGCCGGATCCACCTCCAGCCCCTCGTCCAGGGCGCTGCGCAGGCCCCAGGTGGGGTCGTTGATGTTGTCGTTCCCGCCGCCGTCCTTGATCTGGTTGTATACGTCGCAATCGTAGTCAACCTGGTAGCGCCAGCTCATGCTCCGGTACAGGGGATTCGACCACTGTTCCAGTTCGTCGTCCTTCCCGTGCAACAGGATCTCCATCCGGTACATGCGGGCGTTGATGGCGTAATTGGCCGCGGTCAAATCGGTGGTGTCCAGCACCGTCTGGGTGAATCCGGTCAGCTTGTCCACCAGGATGAACGCCTTGCCCTTGTATTCCAGGTCGTCGGGGCCCAGGCCGTCCCTGGAGATGTGATAGACATCCTCCCCGTCGAAACACTCGTGGCTGGATACCCCGTCGTAGCAGGGAATATCCGACCCGTAGGCGGAGGTGGAGAAGGACTTGGGCAGCGTCTCGATGCACTGGATGCAGGGCGGGTAACCGACATCGAAACTCAACGTGGCGGGCGAGCCGTCGCGCCGGCCGTGCTCGTCGATGGCCTGCATGTTGATCGTGAACGTGGTCCGCGGTTCCACCAGGAAGCCGAGGGTGTCGCCGTACCAGCCGGCCTCGCCGTCGGCCGGCCAGGCGGGATCGTAGTTGATCTCGCTGGTCTCGGACGTGAAGGTGAAGCTTCCGCCGAAGAAGTTGTCGCGCACGCCCTGGAGGAACCCCGTGAAGGCGACGCCGAAGTCCGGGTCCAGCTTGCTGTCCCGCAGGTCGTCGCGGGCCAGAGCCTTGACGACCACGTAGGTGCGGTCGGGGATCCGATCACCCTCGGCGAAGGGGTGGTGGACCTGGGCGGGGTCGTTGAGACGGATGTAATACGGATACTGCTCGGGGTCCTCCGGGTGCTCAGGATCAAACCCCACCACCATGCGCGTTTCCGGATCGTAGTTCACCACGAAACTGAACGGGCGCATGAAATCGGCCACCTCCACCCCCGCGATGTCGATGGAGTTGACCTCCAGCTGGACCTCGCCGCTGGGCAGCAACTTCTGGAAGGGGGAGGTCCCGGTGCCATTGTTCTCGAAAAGCAGGCTCGTGGCGGTGCCGAAGAACGAGAAGCTGTCTCCGGTGGCCTCGTTGTACTTCCGCGGATGCCAGCAATCCTCCAGGGTAGGTACGCAGTTGCCGCCGAGTTCCCCGATGATGCGCCACTTGTAGCCGAACAGGCCGTCGTCGTACGGGTAGACGGTATCGACCAGAGCCAGCCCCTCCGGATCGTAGCCGCGGATGTTCGGGGAGGAACCGGCCCAACCCACCTGGTAGGGATGCCCGAAGCCGACGGTGTCGGCCTCCCCCATGCCCAGGGGAACCGTATCGGCCCCGTCGATCCTGAAGAAATGGAGCGAGGGGTTGCCCAGGGTATTGCTGAAGAAGTGCAACCGCGCAGGAGTCCTGTCGAAATCCCCGTAGTCGTCGATGGCCACCATGTGCAGGGTCATGTCGTAGGAGGGGTTGACGCCCTGGTCGATGGTGAAGTTGAACACCGAGTCGGTCCGGGTGGTGTAGTGGCCGATCTCCAGGGTGGTGGCGTCGAGGGCGGGATTGAAGCGCGTGTCCTCCTCGTCGTCCACCGTGTCGGGATCCTGGACGGTCGTGTCGGTCAGGGCCCAGACGAAGCGTTCGACCCTCCCGTCCTCGTCGGAGCCATACCAGAAGACATGGAAATGGTAATAGCCGCCTCCGTCCTCGGGGGGTGCGCCGATGATGTAGGTCTCCGGGGCCTTGTTCACGATGACGGCCTCGGGCTCGAAAGCCCGACAGCCCGTCAGCACCAGAGCCAGGACGACGAGGGCGCCCAGGGTCTTCCAACCTGAATTGCTACTGAACATCATACTGGTATGCACCCTCCAGGAAGCAAATGCGGGACAGCTGGTTGTGTGCAGTCGCCGAGGTGGGTCCGGCAACGGGAAAGCCGAGAGCCGTCCAAGGATCACGGCCTACGGGGATGATCATGCAATAGCCACTGAAATATAGGGATTCACCTCCGGTGGTGTCAACCTGAAGGTTCCCCGGAAACACCGTTATGAGCGGGGAAAATCCCCCGGACGCGGGGACCGGGTTCCTCTTGCTGAAAAGAGGGAGCGGCTCCCGAAGGAGCCGCTCCCTGTACCACTATGGTGTTGTGGCAGTAATCCGGGAGGATTACTTCACCATGGTGATCTTGTTGACCTGGACTTCGTTGCCGTAGCGGGCCTCGTAGAAGTACACGCCACTGGACACGGAGGCACCGGAGTTGCTGGTGCCGTTCCAGGTCACGGAGTGCTGACCGGCGTCGACAACGTCGTCGATCAGGGTACGGACCAGTTCACCGCGCAGACCGTAGATCTTGATCGAGACATGACCCTTCTGGGGCATGTTGAAGGAGATCTTGGTCATCGGGTTGAACGGGTTCGGAGCGGCCTGAGCCTCGAACTCCTCGATGCCGGGCAGGATGCCGGAAACGTCGCCGGGGTTCGAGCCGACGCCGAAGTAGCCCAGGATGTCCTTCAGGATCTGCGCACGAGCCGTCAACGGGGCAGCAGCCTTGGCGCCGCCACAGTTCGGGTCGTCGTAGATGAACATGAAGTCGTAGGGCATGCTGATCACCCGGCTCGTGCTGGGCAGCACGTTCAGGGTGGCGGCGCTGTACGAGTAGGCACCGGACACGCAACCCGGGGCCAGGAACTCGGCCAGGGAGGTCGCACCGGTGGCCACAGGCGTCACGGCGTCGAAGGTGTTGATGCCGAAGCAGCCACCATAGGCCAGCCACGTGGGCTGGTTCACGATGACACCGTTGCCGGCCAGGGCCTTGACCGCGGGAGCGGTCTGACCGTCGATCAGCGGACGGATGTCGTTGGTGCTGATGCTCACGCCAACGTAGTCGGACAGGAAGGTGGCGGTGGCCGAACCGGACTGGGACAGGTCGAAGGCGACCTCGTCACCGGTCATGTACAGGTCCTTGCCGCCAAGATCCAGCCACTGGACCAGGACGTCGACGTCCTTGCTCTTGGCGAAGTCGGGATCACCGTTGGCGATGGTGGACAGACCCAGATCACCGGCGGTGTAGAGCATGTCGTTGTAGTCGGCGATGGGGGCGGCGGTCACAGGCACGCGGCCACCCAGGCCATTGCCCACACCGGAGCTCGGGCCGTTGGTGTAGTAGATGTCGTAGTCACGACCGGCCAGCAGACCCAGGTTGTCCAGGGCACCGTACCATTCGGCCTCTCCGCCGCGGTTGGCGAAGTCGTTCCAGAACAGGATGCCGGGCTGGGTGTAGCCGCCGAAGCCGTCGTCGGTGATGGTCGGCAGCATGTGGACGGTGTAGCTCGAGTTGTAGGCCAAAGGATGGCTGAAGTCGCCATAGCCAGTCAGATCGCCAGGAGCGGTCGTGGTCTGGATATCGCCGGCGACATCGTCACTGGCCTCGATGTAGTAGTGCAGCACGTCACCGGGGAACAGGAAGCCGGTGTCGGGCAGGTCGAACGCCCAGCGGTCAGCGATGACGACGGTGTCGATGGCGGCGGGGAAACCGACGGAGGTACCGCTGGTGGCCGTGCCATACACGCTGGTCCGGTAGGCATCGAAGGTGTGGTTCGGGTTCATGACCCAGTGCATCACCGGGGTGCCGGAGATCACCGAACCGCTGCGGACGGCAGTGATGTCGAAGACAATGGAGTCACCCGGATCGTTGTTCGGGTCGCCATTGACGGCGATATCACGGGCCATGTCGAAGCGGCAGCTCAGGTTGGCGGCCTGCGTCATGTCGATGATGCCGATCTCGGGGAAGTTGTCCTGGGCCAAGTCGATCTCACGCGTGGTGATGGCCGGACCGCTGAACGGGTAGACCTTCACGTTGACGTTGTCGAAGTAGGGAGCGGGATAGCCGTCATCGCCGCTCCAGCCCCAGATGTAACCCAGCTCGTAGACGCCCATGGAGACCTGGACGCGGTCGCGGCCCGGCACGATCAGGTCGGAGACGTTGTCGCCGGCGCGCACGTAGTCGGGGCCACCGTAGTACACGAAGTTACGGTCCAGGTACTCGCCAATGGTGATGTCCTCGCCGGGAGCGGCGGAACGCACGCCCCAGACGTAGAAGATACCGGGGGCGTCGAAGGACAGATCCTCATGACGGTACACGTCGAAGGCGAAGATGCAGCCGTCGTACGTGGCGTTGGGCCAGGTCATGACGGGAGACTCGACGCGATCGTACAGGTGGGCGGTCGGGTCGAGCGCGCCACCGGTGGTGTTCACGATGTAGCCGGACGGGCCGTAGCACCAGTTGATGCAGTAGCTCGGACCCACGCCGGGAACGACCAGACCGTCGTCGATGAAGGCGACCTGGTTGCTGAAGTTGGTGTTACAGGGATCGGCGTCCTCGAGACCGCACCAGATCTTGGCGAAGTCGCCAACGCCGACCGCGGCCACGGCGGTCCACATGCCGGCACCGGACTCGAAGTCGTTGAAGTCGGTGAACTCGGTCCCGACCTGAACGGTCACATCGTCCATGTTCAGGGCGCCGCGGGTGGGCCAGGAGCAGTCACCATCGGACCAGCCGCCGTCGGACTGGAAGCGGACGGTGATGACGACGTCGGTGCCGCCGATGTAATCACCGGGAGCGTACGGGATCGTGGCCGCGAAGGCCTCGGCGCCGCCGCTGGTGGGGCTGCCGTTCCAGGTCACGTAGTCGGTGTAACCCAGCACGCCCTCGAACTCGGCGGACAGGTAACCGTAGTCGTAACCGGGCTCGTTGTCCCAGAACATGAAACCGGAGACGTCCACGTTGACCGCCACGTTGGGGTCGGCCACGGTGTAACGCCACACCAGCTTGTCGTTCCAGCTGTTGCCGTAACCCCAGGCGGGATCACCGGTGCCGCAGGAACTGTAGTTGGCGCCGCACCAGAAGTTCGTCCCGGTCAGGTTGGCCAGGTCGTTGTTCGTGGTGGAGAGGTGCCAGTGGTTGGGCGGAGCGGTGACGTCGGTGCTCGTCCAGTCGGCGGGCAGATCGCCGCCGCAGGCAGCATTCTCGAAGTCACCCTGGTAGGCACCGCCGGGACCCATCAGCTGGATGGTATCTCCCGCGGCCTTGGCGAGATTGACGGCGCCACCGTGCAGCACGGCCTGGTTGCTATTGGTGAGGACGGGAGTATCAACCCCGGCCACACTGCTCATAGCCAGGCCCAGCACGAGGGCGACACAAGCAAACATGGTGAATTTCTTCATTTTTTTCCCCCCATCATCGGCGCGAAGCCGACACATGGTTAGGCGAACGATTGAATGCGCACGCGAGACCCTGACGGGAAAAGCGGCACATTGAACGGGCGACAAATGAGTTCCCAGAGACTGCAACGCAGGTCAGACTGCGCTTAACGAGCGTAACCCTCCTTCTGTGATGCAGACCCAAGGTGACGAGTGAACGAGCGTCAAGTGATTCAAGCGAACAGCAAGTGAGAAACAGGGACAGCGCACCTCAAGGGATGGGAACATTTGTCTTTGAGTCGCATCATTACCTTACCCGAATCGCCAATGTGAGTCAATAGTCTTTCAGAAAAAAAATATCATGCCTAAAAAAGGGGGACCGACCTGGAGTCCAGACGGTCCCCTATTCAGATTATCGGATATCCAGTCAATTATCCGTAGCAACCATCTCCTGGAAGTCGCCGTATCTTGCAAAAAGTCCATGAATTTCCTTGAGAAACGCCATTCTGACGGCCCTCAGTTCTTCATTTTCATCATTAACCCGAACATCCGTGAAAAAATTATCAATAATTGGTCCCAATGCCGACAGGACGCCGAAAACATCGCCCAGCCGATTCTCGCTTTCGGCCCGCGCCGCCAGCGCGGCCGCGTCAGCGACTTGCCGGCGCAACTCCTCGGCCGTCTCGTGGCCCAACCGGCTGAAGTCCTCTCCCGCGGCTCCCCGTCCGCCTTCCTGCCAGCGCTCCAGGCACGCATCCAACGCGCTTACCGGCAGCAGGTCGCCTTTCAGGATGTTGCGGCACCGCTTGAAGCCGGAAGCCGCCTGCAGGAAGTCCTCGCGGTTGCGGTGCTCGGCCAGGGCCTCGCTCCAGGCCAGCGCAGCCACCGGATCGAACCAGCGCACCGGCAGGATGGCCCGGACCACTTCGGGGACCTGCCCCCGGCCGTCGATGAAATGACCTTCCATCCGGGTGCGAATGAAGTCCCCCAGTTCCCGCGCGGCCTGGTCCGGATCCCGGTCCCCGGCGTAGGCGGCGAACCGCCGCAGGGATTCGGCCAGCACCGGCCGCAGGTCCAGGCGCCAGCTCCGGTCCAGAAGGATGCGGATGACCGCCAGGACGTGGCGCCGCAGGGCGTAGGGATCCTTGGCGCCGGTGGGCGCGAATCCCGCCAGCCAGCACCCGCAGATGGTATCGATGCGGTCGGCCAGGGACAGGCAGCAGCTCAGATCGTCCGGCGGCAGCTCCCCGGTGGCGGACCGGGGCGCGTAATGGAATTCCATGGCCCGCACCACGTCCGGATCCTCCCCCGCCAGTTCGGCGTAGCGGGCGCCGATGAATCCCTCCAGCTTGGTGAACTCCTTGCCGTCGCGGATCATCTCGCTGACCAGGTCGCTCTTGCAGATCAGGGCGGCGCGGGTCAGGGCCGGGGGAACCGGTTCGCCCAATCCCAGATGCCGGGACCACAGGTCGGCGCTCAATTCCACCAGGCGGCGGCTCTTGTCCAGGACCGTGCCGAAGCCCTCCAGCCAGGTCACCGCTCCGAGCATCTCGGTGCGCTGGTCGGGACTCTTCTGCTGATCGAAATTCCAGTAGAACAGGGCGTCGGCCAGGCGCGCGCGCAGGACACGCTCGTTGCCGGCGACCACGTTGTCCATGAATTCGCTCCCGCCGTCACGGACCGAAGCGAAGCGGGGCATCAGCTTGCCGGCGCCCCGGTCCCGCACCGTGAAGTACCGTTGGTGCGCCTTCAGGGCGGTCGTGATCACTGCGGCCGGCAAAGAGAAGAAGGTCTCGTCGTAGGAGCCGAGGAAGGGCGTGGGGTGTTCGCAGAGGAACACGACCTCCTCCAGAAGCTGCTCGTCCAGGACCAGTTCGGCGTCCGCGGAGAAGGCTGCGAGCTGCTCCTGCAGCCCCTCGAGGATCAGGGCGCGCCGGCGCCCGGGATCGGTGACGACGCCGGCTTCGGCCATGATCCCGTCGTACTTGCCGGGGTCGGCCACCGTGAAGGTCCGGTCCCCCGCCAGGGTCCGGTGCCCCCGCGTGGTCCGTCCGGAGGCCAGGTTTCCCACCGTGCAGGGCACGACCTCCCCGCCCAGCAGGGCCAGGATCCACTGCAGGGGACGGGCGTACTCGATATCCAGGTCACCCCAACGCATGACCTTGCGGAAGGGTATGCCCAGCACGAGACCGGGGATCAGGTCCGCCAGCACCTCGCGGCCGTCCCGCCCCTTTTCAAGGCGCCGGGCCACCAGGAACTCCCCGCGCTTGTCGCTGTCCCGCTCGCAGCTCTCCAGGTCGATGCCTGCCTTGCGGGCGAAGCCCAGACCCGCAGGCGTGGGCTTGCCGTCGGCGTCGAAGGCCACGCTCACCGGGGGTCCCTTGACCACAAGTTCACGGTCCGGCTGCCGGGCCGCCACCCCGTCCGCCCTCAGGACCAGCCGGCGCGGGGTGGCCTCGACCCGCAGACCCTCTATTTCCAGCCGCGCTTCGGCCAGCGCGTCCCGGAAGGATGCCTCCAGGGCGCGCATGGAGGCGGGGATGAACCGGGCGGGGATCTCCTCGCTGCCGATCTCCAGCAGGAACGGCAACATCTTCTGCCCTTGGTCTGGTCTCTGACTCATGCCTTCTCTTCCTTCAGCAGGGGGAAGCCCATCTCCTCGCGGCTGTTCACGTAGCTCTGGGCGGCCAGCCGCGCCAGGTTGCGGACCCGGGCGATGTAGCCGGTGCGCTCGGTCACCGAGATGGCCCCGCGGGCCTCCAGGACGTTGAACAGGTGGGAACATTTGATGACCGCGTCGTAGCCCGGGTGCACCAGGCCGGCCTCCAGCAGGCGCGCCGCCTCCTGCTCCTTCTCCTCGAAGTGGCGCCGGTACATGGCGATGTCGGCGTGCTCGAAGTTGAAGGCCGAGTACTCGCGCTCGTACTGGCCCATGACCTCGCCCCAGGTCAGTCCTCCGCCCCAGACCAGGTCCTTCACGTGGTCGACGCCCTGGATGAACATGCACAACCGCAGCAGGCCGTAGGTCAGTTCCACCGAGACGGGCCGGCAGCGGACCCCGCCCACCTGTTGGAAGTAGGTGAACTGCGAGACCTCCATCCCGTCCAGCCACACTTCCCAACCCAGCCCGGCCGCGCCGAGGGTGGGCGACTCCCAGTCGTCCTCCACGAAACGGATGTCGTGCTCGGCGGCCTTGATGCCCAACGCCCCCAGGGACTCCAGGTACAGTTCCTGGCTGTTGGCGGGGTTGGGCTTGAGGATCACCTGGTACTGCAGGAACTGGTGGACCCGGTTGGGATTCTCCAGGTAGCGTCCGTCCTTGGGCCGCTTGCTCGGCTCCACGTAGGCCACCTTCCAGGGTTCGGGCCCCAGGGCCCGCAGGAAGGTGTTGGGGTTGAAGGTTCCCGCGCCCACCTCGCTGTTGTACGGCTGGGTGATCACGCAACCCTGATCACTCCAGAACCGCTGCAGGGCGGCGATCATCTCCTGGTAGGTCATCATGGTGGTCAATCCTTTCGCGGCCGCAGAAGATCGAGGGCCGCGGGCAACCGGTAGCCGGGCATGTGATACCCGAGGAATCCGTGCAGCAGGGCGCCCACCTCCCGGCGCAGGGCGCGGGACCATCCCGGGGGCTCCTGGACGGAACCGGGCCCGGCCAGGATGCGCAGGGCCTCCCAGGCTTCGGCGCCCAGGCGGCGTCGCGCGCCCGGGGCGCCGGTGGCGTCCGTCCCGCAGGAGGCGCAAAGGACTCCGCCTTCGGCCAGGGCGAACCACAGACCCTCGCCGCAGGACTCCGGCATATCGGCTCCGCAGGCCGCGCAGACGCCCAGGTCCGGAGCCAGGCCGTGCAGGCGCAGCAGATCCCATTCCAGGCCGAAAAAGGCGAAGTCCGGCGCGCTGCAATCGGGGGACGATAACACCGCCACGAACTCCTCGCAAACGTTGAACAGTTCGGCGCAGTCCACCGGCTCCTGCGGCGATCCGGCCTGTGGCGCGAAGGGCCGGCACCGGTCCACCAGTTCCAGCGCCCCCAGCAGGAAGGCCGACCGCTCCAGGGAGGGCCGGTCCGCCAGGGGATCCAGGTGCACCGATCCGGTGCGCAGGTACTGGAGCTGGCGCCGGGGATCCAGTCCGAATTCCACGCCGATCAGGCGCCCCGGTTCGACCAGGGGCCGCAGGCGCGAGCGGGGACGCCGCGCCGCCTTGGCGATGACCTTGACGTAACCGTGATCGCGCGTCAGGTAGGAAGCCACGGCGCTGGTCTCGCCGCAGGGCCAGCTGCGCAGCACCAAGGCGTCGGTGCTCGCGGACGGCTGGGGCAGCACGCTCACGACGATCCGCCCGCCATCAGGCTGAGGAAGGCCGTGGCCAGCGAGAGGTAGACCAGCAGGCCGAACACGTCGTTGAAGGTCGTGATGAAGGGCCCGGTGGCCACCGCGGGATCGACTCCCATCCTGTGCAACAGCAGGGGAATGCCCGAACCCACCATGGCGGCGATGAGGATCACCAGCAGCATGGCCAGGCCCAGCACCGCCGACAGCATGGGGTCGCCGTTGATGACGATGGACAGGGCGTAGATGGCCACGGCCATGCCCAGGCCCGTCAGCAGGGCGGTGCCCAGTTCGCGCATCAGGTGGCGTCCGAGCTGGAAGAAGCCCACCTCGCCCGTGGCCAGGCCGCGCACGACCACCGAGGAGGTCTGGATGCCCGTGTTTCCGCCCAGAGCCATGATCATGGGGATGTAGAAGGAGAGCGCCACCATGCTCTGCAGGCTGGCCTCGAAACGGGACAGCACCAGCACCGAGCCCAGCTCGCCCGCCAGGGCGCCCAGCAGCCAGGGCAGGCGCGAACGCGCCACGCGGAAGGCCGACTTCTCCCCGAACTCCTCCACGCTGACGCCGGCCAGGCGGGAGATGTCCTCGGTGGCCTCCTCCTCCAGCACGTCCATGACGTCGTCGGCCATGATCCTGCCCACCAGGTGCATCTGGTGGTCGACCACCGGCAGGGAGATCAGGTCGTGGGTCATGAAGAAGCTGGCAACATCCTCCTGGTCCAGTCCCACCTCCACGTAGAGGGGGTCCGGTTCCATCACGTCCCGGACCAGGGAGTCCGGCTCGGCCAGCAGGAGACGGAACAGGGGCAGGCGGCCGGTGAGCCGGCCCTGGCGGTCGACCACGAACACGAAATGGGTGCTTTCGAGGTCGTCCTCGTCCATGCCCCGCAGCACCCCGACCGCCTCGCCGCAGGTCTGGTCCTGGTCCACGGCGATGAAATCCTTGTCCATCAGGCCGCCGGCGGTCTCCGGCTCGTACTGCAGGAGGTCCGAGACGTCGTCGCGCTCGGTCTCCTCCATGGCCGCCAGCACCTCGGCCTGCTGGTCCCGGTCCAGCTCGCCGATGACGTCGGCCGCCTCGTCCGAGGGCATCTCCTCCAGGACGTCCGCGATCTCGTCGATGTCCAGCAGGGTGAACAGGGCGGTGAGGCTGCGGTTGTCGATCTCGCCCAGCACCTCGGCCAAAGGATCCGGCGGCAGCATGCGCAGGATGCGTGCGGTATCCTCCACGCTCAAGGGACGCAGGGTCTCGGAGAGGTCGCCCGGGGAGAGTTCTAGGGCCAGTTCCCGGATCCGATCGTCCTGCTCCTCCTCAAGCAACTGCAGGAAGCGCTGGCCGAGGGCGTGGCGCTCGGCGTCCAGGTTGCTGGGATCGAGGACCCTCTCCTCCGGCTTCTCCTCGGCCGGGTTCGGCTGCCTGGGCTCGTTCATGAATTCAACTCCTGGCCGTCCCCTGCGGGGTCCGGCTCCGCCAGGCCGGGCATGCTCATGCCGCGGCCGATTTCCCTCACCTGGTCCCGGGTCATGATGGCGCCGCCCGAAACCACCAGGCGGATGGCCTCCTCCACCGAAAGCTCAAGTTCGCACACCTGGTCCCGGGGCACCAGCAGCATGTAGCCGGATGTGGGATTGGGGGTGGTGGGCAGGAACACGCTGACCAGCGCGGGATCCCCGCACTCGTGCGTGGTGAAGCCCAGGGAATACATGCCCGGCCGCGGGTAGGTGAAAAGCACCACCTTCTGGAAGGCCGTCCGCCGGTCCTGCAGGAAGACCTCCGCGATCTGCCGGGTGGCCAAAAAGACGCTCTTGACCACTGGGATCCCCGTGAACATCCGGTCCAGCAGGCCGAAGAACGCCCGCCCGATGACGTTGCGGGTCAAAAGGCCCACCAGCACGATGATCCCGAAAACCACCGCGGCCCCGATAAGCGTCAGGAAGAAGTCCGGGTAGGTTTCCGTCAGGGAGGGCACACGGTCCAGCCAGGGCCGCATGGTGGCGCTGACCAGCAGATAGGCGCGCCACAGGATCCAGCTGGTGATGGCCAGCGGCGTGACGGCCAGCAATCCGGTCAAAAAATGCCTCTGCAGGAACTTCAGCATCCGGTCCTCACGTTCCGGGCTCCCGGTCGCCCTCTGCGGCCGCCTGCTGCCGCGCATAGCCGGGCAGGTCCTCCGCCGCCTCCAGCAGGACGCGCAGGATGCGCTGGTCCTCAACCTGTTCCACCGTCACCGACAGGTCCCCCACGGTGATCCGGTCCCCGGCCGACGGAACGTTGCCGGCGGCCTCGTAGATCAACCCGCCCAGGGTCTCGCTGGTCTCGAAGCCGTCGATGCCCTCCAGGTCCACCCCCAGTTCCTGGCCCAGGTCGTCCAGGTCGATCTTGGGATCCAGGCGCACGCGCCGGGCGTCCACCCATGTCAGCAGCTCCTCCTCGGCGTCGAACTCGTCCCGGATCTCGCCCACGATCTCCTCCAGCACGTCCTCCAGGGTCACCAGGCCGGCGATGCCGCCGTACTCGTCGATGACCACGGCCATGTGGATTCTCTGGGCGCGGAACTCGTCGAGGATTTCGTCGATCTTCTTGCTCTCGGGCACGAAGTAGGCCGGCCGCACCAGGGATGCGAGCTTCTGTCCCTCGGCGTCGAAGCGCCCGTCCCTGATCAGCCGCAGCAGGTCCTTGGAATAGAGGATGCCGATGACCCGGTCCACGTTGCCCTGGTAGACGGGGATGCGGGAGTGCCCGCTCTCGATGACCGCCTCCAGGCTCGCGGCCACGTCGGCGTCCCCGTCCAGCAGCACCATGTCGATGCGGGGGATCATGATCTCGCGCACGGCCGTGTCGTGGAACGCGAAGATGCTCTGGATCATCTCCCGCTCGTCCTCGTCCAGCGCGCCGCCTTCGGCGTCCTCGGTGATCAGGTTGCGGATCTCCCCGGCCGAAAGGTGCGGCATGGCCTCGCCCACCCACAGGGTATCGTCCAGGCGGTTCATCATCGCCAGCAGGGGCGCGGTGAGCGGCCTCAGGATCCACCCGAAAGGATAAAGGAGCACCCCGACCATCCGCGCGTAGGGCAGGGCCGTGTTCGCGGCCAGCAGCTTGAACACCAGACCGCCGAGGGTCCACGCCAGCACGGCGGTGACGGCATACAGGGCGTGGAAGGCCACGTCCAGCGCCCCGGACCACATGCGCGCCAGCAGGTGGCCCCACGCGAAACAGGCCAGGACGGTGAGGGTCAGGTAGAGCGACCCGGCGGTGACCTGGAAGCGGCGGTCGTTCTCCAGGAATTCCCGCACCACCGGGCCCAGGGCGTCCTCCTCCACCAGGCCGTTGCGGTACAGTCCCGTCAGCCGGTAGTGGGCGGTCATCAGGCCGCCCAGCAGCATGGCGCCCAGCCATCCGGCCACGCACAGGATGATGGTGCCCGTCGCACCGGATATTCCCACAGCCGCGCCGTCCAGTTCGGGCATTTCCTCCTCGTTTCCTTTCCCGGCTCACCCCAGGGGGTGGGCCAATCCCATGCTTACCAGTACCTCTGCTTCCAGTTCCCTCATGAGGCGCCGTTCGTCCCGGTCGTCGTGCTCCCAACCCAGCAGGTGCAGGCAGCCGTGGACCACCAGCAGGGCGAATTCCGCTTCCACGGGCCAGCCTTCTTCCCGGCAGCGCCCCGTCACGAAGGCCGGGGCCAGGATGATCTCTCCCACCACGTCTTCCGCCTCCGCATCTTCCCGCCACAGGTTGCGGCGGGCGCCGCGGTCGCCGGCCGCGAGGTCCGGCGCCCCCTGTCCAGTGTCCGCAAGATAGGAGAAGGAAAGGACGTCCGTCACGCCCTCGGCGTCCCGGAATTCCCGGTTCAGTTCCTCCATGCGGGCATCATCGACCAGGACCAGGTTCACAGGCCACGCTTCCCCTCCCAGCAGCGCCACCGCACTGGCGAGGTCGGAGGGCACCGCACCCTCGTCCAGCCAGCAGCCGGTCCGCGGCGCCTGCCCGGTGCGCAGGTCGGCCCACAGCAGGATCATGCGTCCCGCTCCCGGCCGCCGGCCTCGTCGCCTCCGCCGTCGCCCCGGCCCCGTTCGCCCTTCGGCTGGCGCTGGCCGGGATAGGCGATGCGCGCGTGATGGATCCCCGTCAGCAGGGGGATGAAGGACTCGCGGATGATCGCCAGGTCCCGCAGGGTCAGGCCCGAATTGTCGAGCTCCCCGGCCAGCATGCGCTTGTCGATGATCTGCTTGACCATCTCCCGGATCCGGCTCGGGGTGGGCCGGGCCAGGGACCGGGTGGCCGCTTCGGCGGCGTCCGCCAGCATCAGCACCGCCGTCTCGCGCGACCGGGGCTTGGGCCCGGGATAGCGGAAGTCGTCCACCTTGACGGTCTTGTTCTCCTGCTGGGAGTGCAGGATGTCCAGGCACTGGATGATGGGAAGACCGGCGTCGATCATGGTGGAGAACTGACGCGCGAAAAGGATGACGTCCTTCTGGGTCACCCGGGGCTGCAGAAATGAGACGCTTTCGAAAAGGTCCTTGGGCTTTTTCTTGACCTTAACGGGCTCAATACGCATGCGGCGCAGGTTGTTCTTGACCACCAGCACCGAGGCCGCCTCCACCACCG
>JALUJS010000052.1:15927-16452 GCA_027056825.1 Candidatus Krumholzibacteriia bacterium
TTGCGGTAGAAGTACTCCATCACCATGGTGCCGTGGTGCTCGGGGATGAAGTCGATGACGGCCTGGGGCAGCCGCCAGCGGCGCGCCATCTCGATCCCTTCCTTGACATGGGCGGCGATGACCAGGGCGCTCATGCTGGGGCTCAGGTCGTCGTGCTTGTTGACCTGTGGCGTCTGGTTCTCCACGTAGTATTCGGGCTTGGCCATCTTGCCGATGTCGTGGAACAGGGCACCCACGCGGGTCAGCAGGGCGTTGGCGTTGATGGCCCGGGCCGCGTGCTCGGCGAGCTGCCCCACAACCTGGCTGTGGTGGTAGGTGCCCTGGGCCTCCAGGGCCATGCGTTGCAGCAGCGGGTGGTTCAGGTCCGAGAGTTCCAGCAGGGTCAGGTCCGAACAGATGCCCACAAGCGGTTCGACCACCGGCAGCAGGAACATGCCCAGGGCCACCGACAGGATGGGGGTGAAAACCGCCACCAGCAGCCCGCCACCGTGGCCCACCCCGCCCCACAGCAGCAGGAAGGTCAAC
>JALUJS010000053.1:0-520 GCA_027056825.1 Candidatus Krumholzibacteriia bacterium
GCCCTGTACCGGCCGGGCAGGCCCGCCCCGGCCGGTACAGGGCCACGCCGCCCAGGACGAGGAGCACGGCCGAGACGGCGAACACCCACGCCTTGTGCTCGCTCAGGGTGATGAGGAGGGGGAAGGACGAGGTGAGACTGGCCACCGTCGCGCCCATGCCCAGCGTCACCAGGGTGATGGGCAGCGCGCAGCAGATGAGCGTGCCGCTGCTGGCGAACAGCGCCAGCAGGGAGACCGACAGCGGCGAACGGGGCGTCTTGGGTGTCTTGATGTCTTTCATGCCCCCGAGTCTAGGACCTGGAGTCGACTCCAGGTCAAATGTCGTCGTCGGGGAACCCGTGCCCGGCCTGTTGCCCCAGGGCCCAAGGTCCGCGACCCGCGCGGTGGCCCTGCCCCTACCGGCCTGACGGCGACGCCCCTGCGGCCCGTTCCACGGCGCTGGCCCAGCGGCCCAGGCGGCGCAGGGCGTCCAGCCGTTCGCCGCGGCCCAGGCGGGCCTGCTGCAGGGACTGGCGGAAGG
>JALUJS010000053.1:530-1600 GCA_027056825.1 Candidatus Krumholzibacteriia bacterium
CGGCGAACGGGGCGTCTTGGGTGTCTTGATGTCTTTCATGCCCCCGAGTCTAGGACCTGGAGTCGACTCCAGGTCAAATACCGCAGGCGACCCTTGCTAGACCCAGCTGGATTCAGGCTGTCGTTCGCCGTTGTGGTTACCGTTATGTACCGGTCACAGGGGCAGTTTCTGAGTTGCCCGGCTCTCGACATGTGCTACTAACAAAGATATGGGGCTCGATGCAGTCCGGGGAGGATCGTGCCATGGGGGATTTCTTTACCCGATTTTCACCTGTAGCCCTTTCCGTAGATCGGGGAAGCCCCGACGGGTGCTTCCGGCAGTGGGAGGGTCAGCGGGGTGGATGGCACGGCTGGCGCGGAATGGTGGGCGGGTTCGTCCGGTGGCTGGCGCTGCTGGTAGGGCCGGTGTTGCTGGTGTCGCTGGCGCCCGCGCAGGCGCAGGAAGATCCACAGAAAGAGATGGAGCGGGCCGCGGAGGCGCTGTCGGGCTTCCTGGAACGGCTGAAGAAGAAGGCCGAATCGCTGCCCGACCGTACCCTGTCCGGCACTGTGCGCTTTTATTGGCCGCTCGATGCCCGTTATGAGCGAGGCTATGAGCGTGGATATTGCGCGGCATACGCCGTCCTGCGCCTCAAGCCCCACTCGCTGGCACCCTATCCGGAAGGCCAGTGGACCGGCTCCGAGGGATTTGCCAGCACCGAGAGTTTCCGGGAAGCGTTCTTTGACGAGGACCCCCAGCCCGGCGTCCATGAGCGGTGGGAGGGCGCGGGAAAGGTCAAGGCGCATGCCGAAATCACTTCCCTGGGGGATGGCACCTACCGAATCCAGTTCTCGACTACGCCCATCGATGTCCGGGTGCGGATAGAAACGGAAGGGTTGAGTGTGGAGCGGTACAAGCAGCGCCAGTGCGCCCTGATGATGACCGTCGAGGGCCTGCCTCTGCCCGAGCGCGATCAGCCCTTTGCGGGATGGCACCGCGACCCGGACAGCGGCATGGAAATGTCGTGGGAATTCCGGCCCAATCCGTGCAAGCGGGGCGAGGTGGCGCCGTGGCTGTCGCGGCCCGTACCT
>JALUJS010000054.1 GCA_027056825.1 Candidatus Krumholzibacteriia bacterium
GCCCTTAACCCGGACCGCGTGGCCATGCAGGACGCCACGGCCCAGATGGCCATCCTGCAGTTCATGCAGGCCGGCCGCGACGAGACGGCCGTGCCGACCACCGTGCACTGCGACCACCTGCTGCTGGCCCACGAGGGCGCCGAGCAGGACAAGCTGCACGCCCTGGACGTCAACCGCGAGGTGTACGACTTCCTCGGTTCGGCTGCCGCGCGCTACGGCATGGGCTTCTGGAAGCCCGGATCGGGCATCATCCACCAGATCGTCCTGGAGAACTACGCCTTCCCCGGCGGCATGATCATCGGCACCGACAGCCATACCCCCAACGGGGGCGGCCTGGGGATGATCGCCTGCGGCGTGGGCGGCGCCGACGCGGTGGACGTGATGGTGGGCATGAACTGGGAGGTCAAGCACCCCAAGCTCATCGGCGTGAAGCTCACCGGCGCCCCCGGCGGCTGGACCGCGCCCAAGGACGTCATCCTCAAGCTGCTGGGCATCCTGACGGTCAAGGGCGGCACCAACGCCATCGTCGAGTACTTCGGCCCCGGCTGCCAGGCCCTCAGCTGCACGGGCAAGGCCACCATCACCAACATGGGGGCCGAACTGGGCGCCACCACCAGCATCTTCCCCTACGACGAGCGCATGGCCACCTACCTGAAAGCCACCGACCGCGCCGAACTGGCCGCGCTGGCGAACGCCAACAAGGATCTGCTGGCTGCCGATCCCGAGGTGGCGGCCAACCCCGCCGAGTTCTACGACCGGATCGTGGAGATCGACCTCAGCACCCTGGAACCGCACCTGGTGGGCCCGCACAGCCCGGACATCGCCCACCCGGTGGGCGCCATCGCCGCCGATACCGAACGCGAGGGCTACCCGGAGCAGCTCACTGCCGCCCTGATCGGCTCGTGCACCAACAGCAGCTACGAGGACATCAGCCGCGCCGCCGAGGTGGCCCGCCAGGCCCGGGACAAGGGCCTGCAGATGAAGAGTTCGCTGTGGATCTCCCCGGGTTCGGACCAGATCTACGAGACCATCAGGCGCGACGGGCAACTGGCCGACCTGGAGGCCGTCGGCGCCACGGTGCTGACCAACGCCTGCGGCCCCTGCATCGGGCAGTGGCAGCGCGACGACATCACCGAGGGGGAGCGCAACTCCATCATCACCTCCTTCAACCGCAATTTCCGCAAGCGCAACGACGGCAACCCCGAGACCCACGCCTTCATCGCCAGTCCGGAGATCGTCATGGCGTACGGCCTGGCCGGCACCCTGAAATTCAACCCCCTGACCGACACCCTGACCACGGCCGACGGCTCGGAGGTCACCCTGGAGGCCCCGGGCGAGGTGGACGAGTTGCCCCGCGCGGGCTTCGTGGCCTCACGCGGCGGCTACCAGGAGCCCCCCGCCGACAACTCCTCGGTGGAGGTCATCGTCGATCCGCACAGCGAGCGGCTGGCCCTGCTGGAGCCTTTCAGTCCCTGGGACGGCGAGGATTTCCGCGATCTGCCGGTCCTGATCAAGGCCCTGGGCAAGTGCACCACCGACCACATCTCCATGGCCGGCCCGTGGCTGAAGTACCGCGGCCACCTCGACAACATCAGCAAC
>JALUJS010000055.1 GCA_027056825.1 Candidatus Krumholzibacteriia bacterium
CGATGACTCCATCGGGAAACGGGCGCTTGAAATCCTTGGCCATCGTATCTCGTCCTTCCGGTCCGGGTGGGCGCGGAGGCCGTCCGCGCGGTCAGTGATCCGGGGGCAATCTACCAGATTTTTTTCATCCGGCAAACGGCCTCCTTGAGAAATTCGCCAACTTTTGCCATCTTATCCCACTGTTTCAGGTTCCACGGCCGCGGCCGGCGCGGATACCCCCGCCCCGGCGCCGTCATGTGTTTTTCCTGCAAGGGGAAGTTCAAGATGTTCAAGTTTCTGCGCTCCCAGGCCAAGGTGTTCTACTGGGTCATCGCCGGTTCCTTCGTCCTCTTTCTGGCGCTCGGCGGCCTGACCAGCCGCGGCTGCCAGGCCCCCGGAACCCACCGGTACGAGCCGGGCGTGGTGGGCAAGGTCAACGGCATGAAGCTCATGGCCGCGGACTACGACAACGCGGTCCGCAACCAGATCGCCTTCCTGAAGCGGCAGAGCCCGGACAACGAGCTGACCGCCGACCAGTTGGCCATCGCCCGGCAGCGCGCCTGGGACGCCCTGGTCCAGGACGCCCTGGTCCAGCAGGCCATCGCTAAGCACAAGATCAAGGTCAGCGACCAGGAGGTCCTGGACGTCCTCGAGCACAACCCGCCGCAGGAGCTGCTGGCCAACTTCCGGGACGAGAACGGCAAGGTCGACATGCAGGCCTACTACGCCGCGCTGCAGAACCCGGACAACGACTGGTCCCAGACCGAGCAATACATCCGGACCTACGTGCTGCCCCGGCAGAAGCTCAACGATCTGGTCACCGCGGACGTGAGCGTCAGCGAGGACGAGGTCCGCACCGAGTATATCCGCCAGACCGCCCGCGCGGTGGCCGAGTACATGGGGGTCCTCTTCCAGGACCTGGACCTGCCCACCCCGGGTGACGACGAGATCCAGGCCTGGTACCAGGAGCACATCGACGACTACCAGGCCCCCGAGAAGGCCACCTGCACCTGGGCGCGCTTCCCCAAGACCCCCAGCGACGCCGACTACGCCGATGTGCGCAGCTACATCCTGGAAATCCGCGACAAGATCGAAAGCGGCGAGCTGACCTTCGAGGAGGCGGCCAAGGAATACAGCGAGGACGGCACGGCGGCCAACGGCGGCGATCTGGGCACGTTCGACCGCAACCGCATGGTCAAGCCCTTCACCGACGCGGCCTTCAGCCTTCCGGTGGGCGAAATCAGCCAGCCGGTCCGCACCCGCTTCGGCTACCACCTGATCCAGGTTCTCGAGCAGGTCACCGACGGCGAGGGCAACGTGGACCAGGTCCACGCCCGCCATATCCTGATGAAGGTCACCCCCGGCCCCACCACCCTGGACGAGGTCCACGCCATGGCCCGGGACTTCGCCGACTCGGTGACCGCCGCCGACTTTACGGCCCGGGCCCAGGCCGACTCCATCGAGTTCGGCGTCTCCGATCCCTTCCCCTCCGGCCGGGACATCCCCGGCCTGCCCCTGTCCATGGAGGGCGCCTACTGGGTCTTCTCCGTCGAACCCGGCACCATCAGCCCGGTATTCGAGAACAACGACTGCTACTACGTCGTGCTGGCCGGGGAC
>JALUJS010000056.1 GCA_027056825.1 Candidatus Krumholzibacteriia bacterium
CAACACCATCAGCCTGTGGCCGACCGCCAACCCGGACCTGAGCGATGTCGGCGGGCTGGTGTCCCTTGACGCCGGTGATCCCCACTGCGCGGCCTGGTCCCGCTACGGCGCGGGCAAGGTCTTCGGGTACGGGGAAAGCTCGGACACCGCCGACGGCACCGGCAGCGAATCCCACGTGGACAACTGGCACGAGGCCGACCACCGCGCCCTGTTCCTGAACGCCACCATGTGGTTGCTGGACAAGGTGCCCGTCTCGGGCGTGGACGAGGTTCCCGCGCCCTTCGGCATCGCCCTGCAAGCCTTCCCCAACCCGTTCAACCCCAGCCTGACGGTAGCCTTCGAGCTGGATTCCGCCCGCCAGGTGGACCTGGCCGTGTACGATGTGGCCGGCCGCCGGGTGGCGGACCTGCATCACGGCCGGTTGCCCGCCGGCCCCCAGCGTTTCGTGTGGAACGGCCGGGACGCCGCCGGCCGGGAAGTCCCCAGCGGCGTCTACCTGGTGCGGATCAGCGACGGGGCGGCGGTGAACATGAAGAAGGTCGTGCTGGCGAAATAGGATCCAGCCCGGATCAGATACGATACAGCGCCGGTCCCCCGGGGGGCCGGCGCCTTCATTTGCATACGTTTTGCGATACGCTTTTATGTGGTCCGGACCAGAACCAGTGAAGCCTCGCCCTTGCTCCATCGTCCCGGCCCGGACCCTTCCCTTGCTCCCGCAGAGCTATTATTGGCAAATCCCGTCCTCAGGTCGACCGAAACGCCTGGAAATCTCTTGAAACCCCTTATGGTGGGCTGTAAGATTTTGTCCGAGAATGAATTGCGGAAACACGCGCCAGGGTCGATTTGCCCGCTCCAGGATAAACAGGAAACCATCGATAACAGGTTTTTGCTCCTATGACTCGAAACAACCAGAATATCGACCTGTCAGGAAACGGTTTTCCCGAACGGTTGCGGATGCTGCGCATCGCCGCGGGCTTGAGCAAAACCGAACTGGCGGACAAGGCCGGCGTTTCCGGCCGCACGGTTCACGACATGGAGCGCGGCGCGCGGCCCCGGGCCCAGGAAAAAACCCTGCTGTTGCTGGCCGAGGCCCTCGGGGTCACCCTCGACGAACTGCTGGGCCAAGCTGATCCTCCGCCCCCGTCGCGCCAGTCCCCGGCGCAGCCCCATCGTTCTCCTTCCCAAGGCCCCCGGATCCTCCTGATCCCCGCCATCGTGGTCCTGTTCCTGGCCGCAGCCGGTCTGCTCGCCTGCCGCTACGCCCTGGTTCACGCCGAATTCACCCAGGACCAGCGCCACCTGGTGGTGCGCGATGGTCTGTTGGGTCGCGTGCTTTGGGAATTGGGCGGAGTCCATGGCGTGCAGCGGGCCATCACCTGCCCGTGGGATCCGCAAATCATCCTGGCTTCCGGTGATGGCCGTCGGCCCCGCAGCCGGTTGATCACCGCCCTGAAAAAAAGCAACGGGGACACCCTATGGTCCATTCAGCCCGACCTCGAAGCCATCCGCCGGGCTTTCGGCCAGGATGTCCTGGACAACGGAAACCTCAGTTGCAACCGGTTCCTCACCGCGGACCTGGACGGGGACGACGTCC
>JALUJS010000057.1 GCA_027056825.1 Candidatus Krumholzibacteriia bacterium
GCTCTGCTGCAGGCCGTAGGCGCGCCAGTTGCTGGTCAGGACGGCCTTGTGGATGGCGCAGGCCGACGCCTGGTACAGCAGGGGCACGCGGTTGGCGAAGCGCATCACGCGGGCCAGCTCGTCCCCCGGCAGCTTGCCGCCGTAGGCCAGGCCCACCTCGATCTGGAAGGGATTGCCGCGGTACACGGACGCGGGCCGCGTGACCGACGTGTAGAAGTCGGCCTCGACGCCGCTCTTGAGCCCGGCCATCACCAGGTCCTCGCCGATGGGGCTGAGGCAGTCGGTGGGCGGGTTGGCGATCTTCGTCTCGGCGATGCCCTCCAGGAGCTTCTGGATGTCGTCCTGCACCAGCCGCCTGGGGTTCTTGCGCGGCGGCAGGCCGGCGTTCTCGAGGATGGTCTCGGCGGTCTTGGTCCCGACCTTGCAGAACTCCTCCTTGAGGAAACCGCTCAGGTTGCGGCACTTGGTGTCCTTGAGCATGCGCGAGAGGATACCCAGCTCCACGCCGTAGGGATGGGGCTGGATCTCGGTGGCGTGGGGGGGCATCTCGGTGGTGGAGTTGGCGTAGATGACCGTCTCGCCCCTGGGATCCTTGTAGGTCAGGTGCAGGTGCGGGTTGGCGATGGCCGTCTGCTCGAGGTAGTTGTCCACCGAGTGCTGGCCCTTCTTGTAGCTGCCGGTCAGGGTGATCTCGATGCGGGTGCCGTGATCCTTTTCCCAGATGGTCTCGTCGCCCGAAAGGATCACCGGTTCGTTCTTCTTCATGTCCAGCAGGATCTGGTAGCGGTGGGCGGGCTGCCCCTGGTCGGTGCGGCTGTAGATGGTCACCGGACGCCCGGTGGTCAGCTGGCCGTACATGCCGGCCGCCGAGATGCCGATGCCCTGCTGGCCGCGGCTCTGCTTGAGGCTGTGGAACTTCGAGCCGTAGAGCAGCTTGCCGAAGATCTTGGGGATCTGGGCCTTGACGATGCCCGGCCCGTTGTCCTCGACGATGACCTTGTACCGCTCCTCGTTGCGCGCGCCGCGGGCGGTGCCGGCGGTCTTGCCGTTCCTGCCGTTCTTGCCGTTTCCGTTCTTGCCGTTCTTGCCGTTCCCGCCGGCGTCGGCGGCCTTGCCGGTCCCGGGGGTCAGCTCCAGGTTCCTGCCCACCGGGCGGTCGGGCCTGATCTCCACGTACAGCCGCGGGGGAATGCCGGCCTCCTCGCAGGCGTCCAGGCTGTTGTCCACCGCTTCCTTGATGGTCGTCAGCAGGGCCTTGACCGGGGAGTCGAAGCCCAGCAGATGGCGGTTCTTGGTGAAGAACTCGCTGATGGAGATTTCCCGCTGTTTGCGCGCCATGGATTCGGCGTTGCCGTTGATGCGCTGTTTCCGGGGTGCGGCCATGGGAGACACCTTCCGTGGTGCTGATGAATCCTGCAGGCGATGAGGCTGCCGGGCCGGGGGATTTCCGGAGGGGCAGGCAGGCGCGTATCGTAGAAAAAAGCGGGCCGGAGGTCAACCGCCGCCTCCGCGCGGCAAGGGGGAGCGGGACTTACGGGCTCAGCGGTAAAGCGCCTTGACCGCCCCGAAGGCCGTGGCTTCAACCCCGACCAT
>JALUJS010000058.1 GCA_027056825.1 Candidatus Krumholzibacteriia bacterium
GTGTAGCCCTCTTCGCGCACCAGTTCGGCGCCCACCGTCATCGCGGCGGTGGCGCGGGAGGCGCCCAGGCGCACGGCGCGGGGCAGGTCGGTGCGATAGGGATCGGCGGACCCGGAGACGTGCTGGTCCGTCACCGCCGTGTCCAGGTTCCCGTCCAGCAGGGTGACGGCCGAGGCGGTCACCGTGTAGGAGTCCTCCTGCAGGCCGCGGTCCCAGTCCACGCCGCCGGCCACGTTGTCCACGGCCGCGGCCAGGTTCCAGCTTCCCCGTTGCAGGCTGAGGCCCAGGTCCACGGCGTAGCCGGATCCGCCCTCGGCGCTCAGGGCGTCCACGTATGCGGTCCCGTCGATGCCGGCGACGCGGGTATCCAGGCTGCCGCCGGCCCGCGCGATGTGCAGTTCGTAAAGGCCCTGCAGGTAGCGGACGTTGACCCCGGCGGCCAGGACGCCGTCTTCGCTGCGGTGCAGGGCGGCGGCGAAGCTCGCGGTGGCCGAGGCCACGGCATAGCCGCCCCCGTAGGTGCTGCTGAAGTCCACCGTCTGGTCCACCGAGTTCCCGTACAGGAGCAGGTCGAAGTAGTCGCGGTCGAGGTTGCCCCTGCCCTGCCCGCGTCCCCCGAGGGTGAAGGCCACCGGCCCGGAGCGGACGCCCACCGCGGACACCCGAACATCGGCGTCCAGGGCAAGGCCGCCGGCGGGGATGTCGGCCATCAGGCGGTCCTTCGCGGCGGTGTCGAGGTAGCTGCCGGTGATCTCGTTGTAACGGTCGAGGCTCAGGGAGTTGTTGCCCACCATGACGGCGGCCTCGGCCATGCCGACTTCGGTGCCGCCTTCCAGCGCCAGGTTGGCCGGGTTGTACTGTACCGCGGCCAGGCCGCGGGACGCTGCGGTCAGGGCGCCGCCCATGCCCCAGGCGCGCACTTGGCCCTGGGCGGCCGCCGGCCCCGGAGCGATCACCGCGGCGAGGGGCAGCAGGACCAGGAGCACAAAGGCGAAGGGCAGGCGTGATGGCATGGCGGGGCGAGGGATCCGGTTCGTCATGTCAAAGCTCCTCATCGATGCGCAGGTCCATGGACACCACTCCGGTGACCTCCAGGTAGTCGGTGCTCATGATCCGGATGATGCCGCCGGTGCTGTCGGGCAACACGGCCCGGAACATGGTCTGCAACCCCGGCCGCCCGAAGTAACGGGATTCCTCGGCCGTCAGGGAAACGGTGGGGTGGCTGGTCACGGCCTGGACGGCCTCGCCGGTGGCCGGATCGACTTCGGCGGGAGCCACAGTCAGGGGACCGATGGTCAGGCCGGGCTTGTCCGGCAGGTCGGCGGCGTTGTCCGCCGCCAGCACCCACAGCTGGATCCCGGCGGGCATCATGCTCTTTACGGTGGCCTGCAGGGTGGCCGCGCCGGCGTGGTCGGTGATGGTGTTTCCCAGGTCGGGGTCCAGGTCCAGGGCGACGGGATCCCCGTCGATGGCCACACCGTCGAGGGTCACCGCCAGGGGCACCTCCAGGCGCCAGCCGACGGCCAGGCTGTCGTCGGCCCGGACGGTGCCGCAGTTGGCGCCCTCGACCAGGCCGATGGTCCCGCCCAGGACAATGCGCACCGGGCGGCTGTTCAGGAAGGAGACGATGTCGCTGTTGGTCTCGTCCAGGACCAGGGTGGTCTTGCCGTCGCCGGGGCCGGCCGGATCCACGAAGTCGTGGACTTCCATGGTGACCGGGTCGCCCTGGCGGGGGATGCCCGTGACCACGAGGTCCAGCGCGGCGCCCATGTCCGCGGTGTTGTCCAGGTCGATGACCAGGGAGGCGCGGGTGAAGGCGAACCCTTCGCTGTCCTCGGGATAGTCTATGGTCTCGGCCACCGGTTCGAGATCCCACTGCTGCGTATCGAGGCAGGCGCTGATCCAGGCGAAGGAAAGTACCCCGGGCGCGAGGTCGGCCGTCAACCCCTGGGTGGAGGACAGGGTGACGGGCGCGCCTGCGCTGCCCGGGGTGGTGGCGGTGACCGCCACGGTCATGACCGACAGGGGCTGGCCGTCGGATGTGATCCGGCAGCCGGCGAAGGGGACGTTCAGGTCGGCGTTCCCGCCGGCCGGCAGGGTGGCTGTGGCCACCAAGGGCGCTCCGCCGGGGGTGGTCACCTCCCGCCATTCCAGCTGGAGGTCCATGGCCACCGGCAATTCGTTGTGGAGGGCCAGGACGATGTCCCCGGAGGCCACCTCGGCGGCGGTGATCTCCCCGGCGCCATCCAGGTCGGTGGTGAATTCCAGGGAAAAGGTCTGGCCCGGGACCGCCGCGGTGGCGCTCGAGGCCGTCAGGCCGGTGAAGGCCAGATCGATCCGCAGGGACTCGTCGCCCGTAACGGGAACCGGGTCGGCGGAGCCGTCCCCGTGGCCGGAGAAGGTAACGCGGATGCTGCCCGGCAGTTGGATGCCGGACAGGTCGGCCGTGGTGGTCACCGTGCCGTCCGCGGGCACCGGGCCCACGGGAACCGTCAGCAGGTCGAGGCCGGTGGCGTCATCACGGATGGTCAGCAGGAGGGGATCGCCGGACCCGCTGCCGCTGATGCCCACCGGCCAGGTGCTGCTTACGGTCAGGGTCATCAGCCCGCTGTCCAGGGTCACCGAGCCGATGCCGCCCAGGTCCATGCCGCCGGCGTCCACGTCGAAGTCGAAGGGGGGCACCGGGGTCGAGGTCCCGGCCGCGGCCGCCGCATCCGGCCAGGCGTCGACGAGGGATTCGGTGACGGTGACAGGATCCGGCGCGCTGACGTCGAAGACCCCCACCGTCTCGTGGATGTTCTGGGCCGGCAGGTCCATGTCCAGATCCACTCCCAGACCCACGGTGTCGGGGGCTCCGGTGGCGATGAAGCTGACGCCCCCGTCGGCGGCGGTCACCAGGGTGGAGTCGTCCTCCACGGCGTCGGCCACCGTCAGCAGTTCGGTGCCCAGGGGCAGGGTCAGGCGGGAATCGAAACTCGGCAGTTCCGGCTTGTTGATGTCGCATCCGGTCAAGGCCAGGCCGCCGGCCAGCAGCGCACCGGCCAGGTAGAACCGGAACGGATGCGGGGTATGCTTGCGGGTGGTGTTCAATCCATATCCATTCGGCTGGCGCGGGCGCCCGGGGCGCGCCGTCGCGGTCGGTGATTGCGAAAATCCCGCGTGGGCCGCGGTCATCCCGTCCCTAGGAAGATTCATTCCTGATGCGGCAACGGGAATCGATAAGGCGTTACAGGGGCCGCACGGCCTTTCCGGGGCGCTGGGGGAACCGGGTGGAATCATGGGGAGCGGCCGGGAACATCAGGTTGCAACGAACCGCCGCCGGGCCCCATGCAACCTGCACGGCAGGGCCATCCTTGACCCTGCGCCGGAGGCGTCGGTACTATCAGGCGCCATATCCGGCATGATTGAGTCGCCTTGCGGGATCGCGAAGCGACCCGGTCATGCGGGCCAGGACACGGAGCCCGCAACTTCCAAGGCGGTCAGCAGCGGCATGAGCAGGTTCACCGGCAGTTTCGGATTCTGGGTCCTGCAACGGATCGTCGGATCGGTCCTGCTGCTGGTGGTCCTGTGCTCGGCCGTCTTCTGGGTGGTGCGGCTGGCGCCCGGGGATCCCCTGGACCAGGTCACGGGCGAAGGTATGACCGCCGCCGACCGCGCCCTGGTGCGCGAGCGGCTGGGCCTGGACGCCCCGGTGGGACGCCAGTACCTGCACTGGCTGGCGGGGGTCGCCCACGGCGACTGGGGCGTGAGCCTCAGCCAGCACCGGCCGGTGGCCGACATCCTGGCCGAAGCCGTCCCGTCCACCCTTCTGCTGACCCTCTCCGCGTACGCCCTGCACCTGGTCCTGGCCCTGCTGGCGGCGGTGGCCATGGCCGCCTGGCGCGGCACCGTCCGGGCACGGCTGCTGAACGTCGCCGGCCTGGTCCTCTATTCCCTGCCCTCGTTCTGGTTCGGCCTGATGGCCATCCTCGTGCTGGGCCTGCACACCGGCTGGTTTCCCCTGGGGGGGATGCGTTCCCCCGACGCCGCCTTCATGGGGCCCTGGGCCTCCCTGCTGGATGTTCTGCGCCACCTCGTCCTGCCGGTGGCGGTGCTGGCCCTGGGTTCGTTCATGGGCACGGCCCGGTTCCTGCGCGCCTCCCTGGAGGAGGCCCTGGGCCAGGACTACATCCTGGCCGCGCGGGCCCGCGGCGTACCCGAGCGCCTGATCCTGTGGCGTCACGCCCTGCGCAACGCCCTGTTGCCCCTGGTCACCCAGGTCGGCCTGTACCTGCCCTTCCTGCTCGGCGGCGCGGTGGTGGTGGAGGTGGTGTTCGCCTGGCCCGGCATGGGACGGGTGACCGTGGACGCCATCTGGAGCCGGGACTATCCGCTGATCATGGCCACCACCGCCCTGGCCGCCGTCATGGTGGTGACCGGCTCCCTGGTGGCGGACATCGGCTACCACTTCCTGGATCCCCGGGTGCGCCTGGCAGGCCGGCGGGAGGGCGCATGAGAGGAATCCGCACCAGGGATCCGCTGCTGACCGCGGGGCTGGTCATTTGCCTGCTGCTGGCGGTCACCGCGCTGCTCGCGCCCTGGCTCGCCCCGGACGATCCGGGCCGCATGGGAGGCCCCCGCCTGGCGCCTCCGGGCCCCGAACACGTGCTGGGCACCGACGTGCTGGGGCGGGACGTTTTGTCGCGGCTGATCCACGGCGCCCGCGTCTCACTGCTGATCGGATGGTTGTCGGTCCTGACCGCGGCGTTCCTCGGGGCGGGAGTGGGACTGGCCGCGGGGCTGGGATCCCGGAAGGCGGACCGGACCCTGATGGCCCTGACCGATGCCTTCATGGCTTTTCCCCGCATCTTCCTGGTGCTGCTGCTCGTCTCGGTGGCGCGTGCCTCGGTGGGACACGTGGTGGTGGTCCTGGGACTGTCCGGGTGGATGCCGGTGGCCCGGCTGGTCCGGGCCGAAGCCCTGAGCCTGAAGCAGCGCAGCTTCGTCGCGGCGGCCCGCGGACTGGGCCTGTCCCCGTGGCGCGTGGCCCGGGTCCACGTGCTGCCCAACCTCCTGCCCACCCTCATCGTGGCGGCGGCGCTGCGCGTGGGGGGCGCCATCCTCGCCGAGTCCTTCCTCAGTTTCCTCGGCCTGGGCGTGCAGGACCCCACGGTCAGTTGGGGCCTGATGATCCAGCAGGGCCGGGACCATCTCCTGGACGGCTGGTGGCTGGCGACCTTCCCCGGTCTGGCCATCACCCTGACGGTGGTGGGCTACAACCTGCTGGGCGACGGATTGCGGGCCCGGTTCGACCCGCGGCGGGAGGACGGCCATGACTGACCCCCTGCTCGAGGTCCGTGATCTGGGCATCGAAGTCCGCGAGGGAGAGCGCTGGCGCCCGCTGCTGTCGGGCGTCTCGTTCCGGCTGCGCCCCGCCGAGGTGCTGGCGCTGACCGGAGCCTCCGGGGCGGGCAAGACCCTGCTGGCCCGCTGCCTGCTGGGCCTGGCGCCCGCGGCCGTGAGATGGTCCGGGGAGATCCTCTGGCGGGGACGTCCCCTGCACGAACCCGGAGACTGGCGCGGGGTGCGCGGCCCGGGCATGACCCTCATCCTGCAGGAACCGCGCACGGCCCTGAATCCGGTGCTGAGCGTGCAGGCGCAGCTGGCCGAGACGCTCCGACTGCACGGGTCCTCCGGCGATGTGCACGGCCGGGCGCGGTTCCTGCA
>JALUJS010000059.1 GCA_027056825.1 Candidatus Krumholzibacteriia bacterium
GGCCGGAAGAGCAGGAGGCGCACGCGGTCCGGCGTGGTGCAGGTGACCGGACTGCGGGGCCGTGCTGAGGGTGGCGGTGGGGGCGATGGTGATGGCCTCCACGCCGGCCACGGCCAGGCCGGGGGCCGCGGGGCGGCCGTGCCGGGTCTGCAGGAAGAGGCAGAAGGGACAGGCAGCAGCGGCGTGGGCCGGGCCGTGACTGTCGCCCGAGACAAGGAAGGTCTCTCCGGGGGCGGTGGCCCCGGAGACAGGGCCATGGCACGCCTTGGCGGGCAGCGAATGGTGATGCAGATAATCCATCGCCACGGTCTGGCCGACAAGAGTCAGCGCCAGAACCACCGCGAGCATGCTTTTGCCGTATGTCATGCGCATGACTTCAGGAAACCCCGTGACGGATACATACCCCGAGCCCGGTACCGGGTTCCAGCATCACCCACAGGGACCGGGGTGTCAAGCGGGTCAGGGCCGATGCGCCTCCTCCACCACGTCCCATTCCGCGAAACCCTCCACGCGCACATTGGCCTTGCCGAGGGTGTGGTAGGCGGTCTCCACGTTATAGCCCCAGTGCAGCCACCGGGAGTCCCCGCCGCCGCGGGTGGTGATCAGGAAACGGTTGGCGATGCCCCCGAAGGAGAAGCAGCGGTCGCCCTGCCATTCCTCGTCGCCCGCGTTCACGTCCACGGGGATCCAGCCGACGCGCGGCAGGTAGATCTCTGCCCAGCGGTGGTACGCCCGGTCGACGGAGGCGTCCTCGCCCCGCAGCACCATGCTGCCGACGTAGCGCGCGGGGATCCCCGCCGCCCGGCACAGAGCCACGATGGAGAAGGTGTACTCGGAGCAGGAACCGGTGCCCCGCTCGATGACCGTCGGGGCGATGTCCCAGCCGCCGACCATCTGGTAGTTGATGCGGCCGATGAGGAAATCGAACAGCTTGCGGGCCCGGAAGTAGGGATTGGTCTCGTCGCCGACGACCTCGGCCACCTTGTTTTGGATGTAGTCGCTCCGGACGCGGTACTTGTCGGCGTCGGCCAGGTATTTCTCGGCGATGTCCCCGGGAATCTCGTCCAGGCCCCCCACCTGGTGGGGAAAGATCTTGGTGGAGATGCGGTAGAAGGTGCCCGTGCCCGTCAGGCGGACGGATTTCGTTTCTCCCGGCGCCAGGCGGCCCAACTCGTACACGGCCACGTCCTGGCCCCACTGGTCGGTCTCGGTGCGGTAGCCCGGGGTCATGGTGACGCTGTCCAGCTCCTGGTTGGGCCCGTCGGAGGGGATGGCCAGGACCATGGTCCCGCCGGTGATCTCGCCGGGACCCAGGTTCTGGACCTCGCTGTAGAGGGTGGCCTCGCCCTGCCGGGCGTCCGAGCGCACGCACTTGCCACCCAGGGTGTACACGTCGCACCTGTAGAGGGTGTCGGTCTGGTAGTCGCTGGCGTAGAGGGTCTCGCCGTCGAGCCACAGGCCGGTGACCACCGGACCGGGGGCCTTGAGCGGGAAGATGGTGTAACCCGTGCGGATGTCCACCAGGTAGAGCTGGTCGCGGGAGCTGTCGGCTGCCCACAGGTAGCCGTTGGCGTCGTAGGCCAGGGC
>JALUJS010000060.1 GCA_027056825.1 Candidatus Krumholzibacteriia bacterium
CTCCTGGACCCCGGCGCCCTGCTTTGCGACATGACCAGCCTGAAGAGCGGTCCGGTGGCGGCCATGCTGGAGGCCCATCCCGGGCCGGTCCTGGGCCTGCACCCCATGCACGGTGCGGACGTGGGCAACCTCTCCAAGCAACTGGTAGTGGCCTGTCCCGGCCGCGAGCCGGAGGTGGGCCGGTGGCTGCTGGAGCAGTTCCGGTTGTGGGGAATGCGGACGGTGACCATGGACGCCGTCCGGCATGATCGCATCATGGACATCGTCCAGGGTATCCGGCACTTCGAGGCTCTCCTGC
Organism: Candidatus Krumholzibacteriia bacterium; assembly: GCA_027056825.1. Taxonomy (GTDB): domain Bacteria; phylum Krumholzibacteriota; class Krumholzibacteriia; order LZORAL124-64-63; family LZORAL124-64-63; genus JAHJTW01. The sequence goes on from JALUJS010000060.1 coordinate 299, forward strand.
ACGGGTCGTTCCTGGCCTCGGGGGATCTGGCCCCGACGGACATTCTCGAGCTGTCCAGCCCCATCTACCGGGCCGAACTGATGATGACGGGGAGAATCTTCGCCCAGGATCCCGAGCTGTACGCGGACATCGTGTTCGCCTCCGAACGGCGCCGCCGCCGGTTGCTGGAGTACCTCGAGCACCATGAATCCCTCGCCGCGCTGGTGCGGGCTGACGACAAGGACGGCTTCATACGGGAGTTCCGGCGGGTTCGCGACTATTTCGGCGCGTTCGCCCGGCAGGCGCTGGTCGAGAGCGGATACCTGATCCACCGCCTGGCCGACAGGTTTTCCAACTCAAGTTCAAGGGGTGCAGGACGATAAAACCAGGGAAGAATCCTGCGGATCCCGAGGTCGGGAACCGCATGCCCTCTTGCCTGGAGATTCCTATGCGCTCGCGCCCTCGCCCGTGTCTGTTGGCGGTCCTGCTGGTCCTGCTCACCCCTGCGATGTCCCGTGGCTTTCCGGAACTCCCAGTGAAATTCCAGCGTCTGATGCTGGCCGACGGCCTTTCGCAGAGCTCCATCCTCGCGGTCCATCAGGACAGCCGCGGTTTCATCTGGTTCGGTACCCAGGACGGGCTGAACCGGTACGACGGACGCCGCATCGAGGCCTACAAGTCCGATCCGGATGATCCTTCCAGCCTCAGCAGCTCCACCGTGTGGTGCATCGCCGAGGATGCTGCGGGAGATCTGTGGGTGGGCACCGAGGGCGGGGGCTTCAACCATTTCCACCGGCAGACAGGAACCTTCACCCAGTACCGCTTCGATCCGGAATCCCCCGACAAGGGCCGGCACTACGACGTGCGGACCGTAGTGGTGGATAGCGCGGGAACCGTCTGGCTGGGCACCCACGGCGACGGTCTGCTGCGCTACGAACCGGGCTCCGGCCTGCTGACCGCCTATACCGCCGAAACCGCAGCGCCGTGGCGGCTTCCGGACAACAACGTCACCTGCCTGCGGCTGACCGCAGGCAGGCTCTGGATCGGGACCGAGGGAGGCCTGGTGAGGACCAACGCCGGCCGTGACGGCCTGGAGGCCATTCCCGCCAAGGGGACGGGCCTGCCCGGCGGCGCCGTCCGCGCCCTTGCCACGTCCCCCGGCGGCGGAATCTGGGTGGGAACCGAAACCGGCCTGGCGCGCCTGGACGGAGTCACGGGTGCGGTGATCGAAAGGCCTGACCTGGCGGGCCCGCAGGGTCCCGGTGCTCTCGAGGTTTCCGCCCTGCAGGAGGTGCCGGGAGGTATCC
>JALUJS010000061.1:0-634 GCA_027056825.1 Candidatus Krumholzibacteriia bacterium
CGCCCACCTGGCCGCCCATGGGGACGTGGCGGCCGACGATGCCCTGGCCGGTGGCCCGGCCTTCCTTCTTGGCGGCCGAGGCGATGCCCTTCTTGCGCAGATACTCGACGGCCTTCTCCATGTCGCCGTCGCACTCGCCCAGGGCCTTCTTGCAGTCCATCATGCCGGCGTTGGTGATGTCCCGCAGTTCCTTGACCATCTTCGCGGTGATGTTCATGACTCCTCCAGATGCTCCCGCTCGGGGCTTTAACGGGGCGCGCACGCGCCGCAATTCATGGTCCGGGCGCCGGCAGGATCGCCGGCACGGTATCGTTGTGTCCTGGCTCTAGTTCGCCGTGGCCTCGCCGGGCGCGCCGGCGGCGCTGTCGGCGGCGACCTTGGTCTCGACCTTGGCCTCGGCGTCATCCAGCGAAACGCTGGCGCCGGCCTCGGCGGCGGCGGGCTCGGCCATCTCCACGGCGGCGTCGGCCCCCTCGCCCTTCAGCTTGCGGCCCTCCTCGATGGCCTCGGCGACCACGCGGGTGAACAGGCTGATGGAGCGGATGGCGTCATCGTTGCCGGGGATGGGATACGTCACCAGGGTGGGATCGCAGTTGGTGTCCACGATACCGACCACCGGGATGTTCAGCTTCCG
>JALUJS010000061.1:644-1584 GCA_027056825.1 Candidatus Krumholzibacteriia bacterium
CGATGAAGACCGCGTCGGGCAGCTTGGTCATCTTGCGGATGCCGCCCAGGTTGGTGTTCAGCTTCTGGAAGGTGCGGCTGAACTCGAGCTGCTCCTTCTTGGAGAAGTTCTCCATGCGGCCGTCGTTCATCATGGCCTCGATCTCCTCGAGCTTCTGCACGCTCTTGTAGATCGTCTGGTGGTTGGTGAGCATGCCGCCCAGCCAGCGCTCGGTCACGTAGGGCATGTCCACGCGCGTGGCCATCTCGCGGATGGTCACCTTGGCCTGCTTCTTGGTCCCCACGAAGAGCACGGTCCCACCCTTGGCGGCGACGCCCTTGAGGAACTCCGTGGCCCGGTTGAGGGCCTTGAGGGTGCGCTGGAGATCGATGATGTAGATGCCGCCCCGGGCGATGAAGATGTAGGGCTTCATCTTGGGGTTCCATTTGCGGGTCTGGTGCCCGAAATGGACGCCTGCCTCGAGCAGGTCCTTCAGTCCGACCTTGGCCATGATTGCCTCCCGAAAGATTTGGTTGTTCCTCCCCGACCGTCAGCGACCAGGCACAGCACCACAGCTGTCAGCAAAGGCGCCACCGTGTCCCTGGCCTCGGGCCGGGTGCGTAATGTCGGGGCCGCCCGCAGCGGCCCCGGTGATCGCCAAGCGGGACCGGAACGATCCTAGCGCTTGGAGAACTGGAAGCGCTTGCGCGCGCCCGGCTGCCCGTACTTCTTGCGCTCCACCATGCGGGAGTCGCGGGTCAGGTAGCCGTTCTTGCGCAGGGGCTTGCGATATTCCTCGTTGGCGACGACCAGCGCCCGGGCCAACCCGTGGCGCAGGGCGCCAGCCTGGCCGGTGATGCCGCCGCCCTTGACGGTGCACCACACGTCGAATTCACCCTCGACGCCCAGGGCGGTCAGGGGCATCAGGGCCTGCTGGCGCACGGCCTCGCCGAAATACTCC
>JALUJS010000062.1 GCA_027056825.1 Candidatus Krumholzibacteriia bacterium
GGCCTGCACCTTGAAATAGTGGACGGCCGTGGGCGCCGGGTCGGTGTAGGTATACTGGTTGGTGGGGGCGGTGGTGGCGTCCACGGTGGCCACGTATTCGTATCCGCCCGAAGCGGTCAGGCTGTGGCTGACGTCGTAGGTCTTGATGCCCAGGCCCTGGGGCTGGTTCCACAGCAGCAGGATGGAGTTGCCGGCGACGCTGGCGGTCAGCTGCAGGGGATCGCCGCCGTCGGGCCCGGTGCGGTCGAAGGGGTTGTCGAATTCCGGGGCGGAGGGCTTGCTCTCGCAGCCGGGCAACATCGCTCCCAGGGCGCAGGCGGCAAGGATCAGCAGCAAGCCGGTGATGAGGCGGGAACGGGGCATGGTCTCGGGCTCCTTGCCGAAATCAGAAGTCCAGGCTCAATCCGGCGTGTACGGCCGGTGCGGAAGTTTCGGCGTTCGCTGTGGTGGCCGCGGGGGTGACGCCGGCGCCGACGGTGACCGACGGGAACGACAGCCAGGCGTCCAGCATGCTCAGGACGACGGCGCCTCCGGCGACGGCCAGGCCGAGGTCGCGCAGGCTCTCCATGTCTTCCATGTCGCTGTAGGCCTTCTCGGTGGCCGCGCGCAGGTCGGCGATCTCATCGGCGTTGACGGCCTGGGCGTAGCGGTCGCGCAGCAGCAGGTAGTCCTGGCGGTAGTTGCTGCGCTGGATGGCCCCGCCCAGGGCGGTGAGCAGGCCGCCGATCTCCGCGGCGTTGTAGAAGTAGCCGCGCCAGGAATGGCCCAGGTAGTGTTGGCCCAGTCCCGCGAGCAGGAGATTGCTGCCCACGGCGGTGCGGCGGCTCAAGGGCGTCATGCGCACGATGACCCGCAGCTCGTCGCCGTCGGCCTCCAGGGCCAGCTCCTGCCGGAACACCTCGTAACCCGGCATCTCGCAGCGCAGGTCGTGCCGGCCGGTGGTGGTGTTCACGGGGCCGGACAGGGGGAAGAAGCCCAGGGCGGCGCCGTCCAGGAATACCGCCGCACCCGCGGGGCCTGTGATGTCCAGGGTGGCGGCCCGGGCGCCGCCGCAGAGGGCGGACGCCAGGACCAAGGCCGTCAGGAAGCACGCGGCCGGCAGCGGCGCGCATCGCAAGGGGAGCGGGGATTTCCAGGGCGTCATCGTTGTCCTAGTCCTTTGGCTGGCATGCCGGCGCGGGGTCCACCACCGCGCCGGGTGCAAATTATAGGTCACCGCGCGGGGTTTGCCCCCAAAAAATCGTTATCCTTTCAGCCGCGATGATAGGGATGCCCGCTGCGGATGCACAGGCCCCGGTAGATCTGTTCCAGCAGCAGAACCCGCGCCATCTCGTGGGTGAAGGTCATGGCCGAGAGGCCCAGGATGCGGTCGGCGCGTCGGCGGGCTGCGTCACCCAGCCCGTCGGGACCGCCGATCAAAAAGCAGATGCTGCCGTGAGCGCCCAGCAGGGCAGCGAATTCCGCGCTGGTCAGGCCCTGTCCCTTCTCGTCCAGGGCCACCAGGAGCCGGTTGCCGCGGCCGGGTCCCAGGGCGGCCAGCATGGCCCCGGCTTCACGGTCCGGGCCGCTGTCCTTCAGC
>JALUJS010000063.1 GCA_027056825.1 Candidatus Krumholzibacteriia bacterium
CGCCCGTTTCGCCATCGGGGCTTCCATCCCCTCCATGCGCGACGAGGGCGGCACCGACGGTTACCACTGCTGGGCCGAGTTCTACGCCGACGGCAAGTGGTGGCCCGTGGACATCAGCGAGGCCGACAAGTTCAGCGCCCTGAGCATGTACTACTTCGGCCACAACCCGGCCAACCGCTTCGAATTCTCCCACGGCCGCGACCTGGTGCTGGATCCGGGACCGGCCACCGGACCCATCAACTTCCTGGCCTATCCATTCCTGGAAGTGGACGGCCGGCCCCAGCGCGTGCCGGCGCTGTTCCTGTTCAAGCGGACGGGCGGTGCGGGCAGCAGCTGATCCGAACCGGCCGTCATGGCCCGAATGCGACGGCGCCCTTGCCAAGGTGGGGGCGCCTTTTTTGTGGATTCCATTTATTCGGTGTGTTTTGTCTGGTTTCCGCGAAACATGTTTCAGGAAGGAGTAGCCCATGCTGGCCAGGAAACTCGTCATCGCTTTGACCATCGCCATCCTGATGGCGGGCTCCGCCCAGGCGGTGGTGCTGTTCGACACCTTCGGGTCGGGTAATACCTACGACACCGCCCAGAGTCACGATGCCTCCTACCACCCGGTTACCGACCCCGGCTACACCCAGATCACGGACGTCGACCTGGCCATGGCGTTTACCATGGGTTCGAGTTCATACTCCCTGCTTTCGATCACCATTCCCGTAGGCAATCTTTTCGGACCGGGCGTGCTGGATGTCAGTATCCATGCCGACGCGGCCGGACTTCCCGGCGGCGTCCAGGCCGTCCACCCCGTGGACCTCGCCATCGACCACGGGGAATTCGTCGTCCTGGTGGGACCATCCGGCTGCGGCAAGTCCACCACCCTGCGCATGATCGCCGGCCTGGAGGAAGCCACCACCGGCACCATCACCATCGGCGACCGCGTGGTCAACGACGTCGAACCGCGCGACCGCAACATCGCCATGGTCTTCCAGAGCTACGCCCTGTACCCCCACATGAGCGTGCGCGACAACCTGGCCTTCGGCCTGAAGATGCGGAAGATGCCCAAGCAGGATATCGCCGGACGGGTGGACCACGCCGCCGGCATCCTGGGCATCGCCGGGCTGCTGGACCGCAAACCGCGCGCCCTGTCCGGCGGCCAGCGCCAGCGGGTGGCCCTGGGCCGGGCCCTGGTGCGCGATCCGGACGTGTTCCTCTTCGACGAGCCCCTCAGCAACCTCGACGCCAAGCTGCGCGTGCAGATGCGCACCGAGATCGCCCGCATCCACCACCGGCTGGGCGCCACCATGATCTACGTGACCCACGACCAGGTGGAGGCCATGACCATGGGCCAGCGAATCGTGGTGCTGAAGGACGGCCGCGTGCAGCAGGTGGACACGCCGCTGGCGCTCTACGACCGGCCGGTCAACCGGTTCGTGGCGGGCTTCATCGGTTCGCCGGCCATGAACTTCCTCGACGGCCGGCTGGTGCGCGACGACGGCGTGGCCCTGGTCACCGCCGGCGGCACCCGCCTGGGCCTGCCCGGTTTCGCGCCGCCCGCCGCCGCCCTGGACCGGCCGGTGACCCTG
>JALUJS010000064.1 GCA_027056825.1 Candidatus Krumholzibacteriia bacterium
TTACTACGCCGACGAGCTCGACACCGTCGGCAAGACCTTCGCCATCTGGATATACAACCAGGACAAGACCCTGGCCGTGGCCGAGCCGGTCAAGATCTCCATCGAGCGGGCCTGGACCCTGCAGGACGTGGCCGACGCCATCAACGCCGCGGTGACCACCGCCAGCGGCGGCCCGGCCTGGCTCACCGCCACGGTTGAGGACGGCCGGCTCAAGATAAGCCCGGACCCGGACCACAGGTTCGCCTTTGGCGGCGACGGGACCAACTTCTTTCAGGTCGCCGGGATCAACACCTTCTTCACCGGCCACGACGCAAGCGACATCGGCGTCTCCCCGGACGTCGCCGCCGACCTCTCCCTGATCGCGGCCGGCACCGTGACCGCGCACGGCGAGATCTTCCACGGCGACAACTCCAACGCCATCCTGGTGGCCAATATCGAGACCGACGAGAACGTCCGCTTTTCCGGCACCAGCGCCACCACCACCCTGAACGACTTCTACAACTCGCTGGTGAGCGAGATCGGCTCGGACGCCCGGATTGTCGGCCGCGATTACGACTACAACACCCTGGTCACCAACCAGCTCAAGGTCCTGCGCGACGACACCAGCGGGGTGTCGCTCGACGAGGAGATGGCCAACCTGATCATGTTTCAGCAGGCCTACAACGCTGCGGCCAAACTGATAACCACATCGGACGAGATGCTTCAGAGTCTGCTCGACAGCTTGAGGAGGTAGGCCATGCGGGTGACCATGCGGACGGCCAACGCCAATATCGTCAGCAACCTCGACCGGCTCACCAGCGAGCTCGACCGCCTGAACCGCAAGGTCTCCTCGGGCCGGGAGATCTCCACCCCCTCCGACGACCCGGTGGCCCTGGCCGCGGCCCTGTCCCTGCGCTCCGGAGTCTCCCAGCTCGGCAAGTACCAGGACAACATCGCCTACGGCAAGAACCTCGCCACCGGCTCGGAGAACGCCCTGACCCAGATAAAGGAACAGGTGATGCGGGCCCGGACCCTGGCGCTCCAGTACATCAACCCGTCGATGACCGCGAACGACCGGGCCCTGGGGGCGGAGGAGGTCAAGGGGCTGTTCGACCAGACCGTGGCCCTGGCCAACACCAGGATCGAGGGCAAGTACGTCTTCGCCGGTTACCGCACCAGCGGCTACGACGAGGTCGAGCCCGCCCCCTTTGTCAAGGACCAGCTCGACGGCCACCGGGTGAACGGCGCCGCGCCCGCGCCCGCGGACACCTTTGTCACCGCGGCGGTGAGCAACGCGGCCATCGCCGCGGGCGACCTGGCGGTCAACGGCAACGCCACCGGCGCGATCAACACCGCGGCCCCGGTCAACGGCCTCAACATGACCAAGGCCGCCAACGCCAAGGCCGCGATCACGGCCGCCGATCCCGCGGTCACGGTCCGCCTCACCACCCTGACCAGCGGCGGGGCCGCGGCCGGCGACACCGCCGACGGGGTGGATTCCAACATCCTCTTCTACCTGAACGGCGCGGCGGTGAACGTGAACATCGCCGACGGCTCGGGCGCGGCCCCGCCGCTGGTCAGGGTGGTGAGGCGG
>JALUJS010000065.1 GCA_027056825.1 Candidatus Krumholzibacteriia bacterium
GGGAAACGCTGCTGGCGGTGCAGACGCCCCAGGTCTTCCGCTGGGATCTGCTGGCCGAGGCCCATCGCCGGGCCGCTGGTGAAGGCCTCTCCTTCACCGACGACGGGGGTCTGCTGGCCAGCCGGGACCATCCCCCGGTGGTTGTGCCCGGCGAGCCCGGCAACTGGAAGGTCACAACCGAGGCTGATCTGCTGCGGGCCCTGGATATCCTCGGCGGTTGAAGGTTCTGATCCGCCTCCGCGGCATCCTGCAAGCCTCTGAATTATTTGTCAATAAAACCCATATTTGTTATATAATAGCGCTGGTTTCATTTCATCCAACCCGGAGGGGGAATCCCATGAAGAACAGAGGATGGGCGCTGGTCCTGATCGGCGCCGTAATGATGTTGTGGGGGGCAGGTTGTTCTCATGACGGACCGACTGCGCCGGTCGCGGGGCCGCAGATGAACGCCGCCGCGGACGACGGCGACGCGTTGCTGAACAAGGTCATGCCCGTCGAGGGCGCTCGCGAGCCGGTGAACGCCGTCCTGGACGGCCGCTACATTATCCAATTGAAGCAGGACAAGAGTCCCGTGGCCGCGGTGGTGAAGGATTTGGCCGCCAGGCACGGATTCACCGCCTCGACCATGTACGGCGCGGCCCTGAGGGGATTCGCCGCGCGTCTGACCGACGAGCAGGCCGCCGCCCTGGCCGCCGAATCCCAGGTGCTGCGCATCGAACCGGACCGGGTCATGACCGTGCTGGCCCAGGGTCTGCCCACCGGGGTGGACCGCATGGACGCCGAGCGCAACCTCTTCTCCGGCATCGACAGCGGCCCGGATATGGTGGACGTGGACATCGCCATCATCGACACGGGGATCGATCCGGATCACCCGGACCTGAACGTGGCCGGCGGCGTCAAGCTTGTGGGCGGGACGCCGGATCCGAATTTCTTCGACGGTTTCGGCCACGGGACCCACGTGGCGGGGATCGCCGCGGCCAGGAATGACGGCCAGGGCATCGTGGGCGTGGCGCCCGGAGCCCGCCTGTGGGCGGTCAAGGTGCTCACCGACGGCGGCACCGGCTCCCTGTCGGATATCATCGCCGGTTTGGACTGGGTCGCCGCCCGCGCCGACGAGATCGAGGTCATCAACATGAGCCTCGGCGGCCTGGGCTGGTCCGACGCCTACCGCAGCGCCGTGCAGGGCTGCGTGAACCTGGGCGTGGTGGTCGTGGTGGCCGCCGGCAACTTCGGCATGGACGTGTACGGCTTCGACCGCAGCATGGGCAACTGGGACGATACCGTGCCCGCGGCCTTCCCCGAGGCCATGACCATCAGCGCACTGGCCGACAACGACGGTCTGCCCGGCGGGCTGGGCGGCAACACCTCGGCCGGTCCGGATGATTCCCGGGCCACCTTCTCCAACTCGTCCCACAACGTGGCTCCGGGCAATCCCGTGAACTCGCTGGGCGCCGCCATTGATCTGATGTTGCCGGGCGTCGATATCACATCCACCGTGCCGGGTGGCGGTTACGAGGCCATGTCCGGCACCAGCATGGCCTCGCCGCATGGCGCGGGCCTGGTGGCCCTGTA
>JALUJS010000066.1 GCA_027056825.1 Candidatus Krumholzibacteriia bacterium
GTCGGCCCCCTCGTCGAAGGGCCCGGCCTGGATGCGCGCCCGGGCGCCGAGCAACAGCAGCCGGGCCAGGCGCTCGCGGTCGGCGAGGGCCTCAGCGCCAGCCGCCCCGATCACGCGGTCGGCCAGGGGCCGCAAGGCGCGGGCCGCGTGGTCCAAGGCCAAGGACTTGCCGGAGCCGGGGGCGCCGATCAGCATGACAAAGAGGTTCGCGTACACGGGCAGGCCGGGCAGGACCTCGGTGAAGGGGCCGCGGCCTTGTGCCGCGGAGAGGGCGAGAAGCCCGGCCCAGCGGGCGTAGCGAGGGGGCACGTGCGGCGCGGACGCCTCGAACGCCTCGACGAAGCCCACCATGTCACCGGAGCCCCTCCGGGTTGTCGTCCGAGTAGGGGCCCCAGTTGAGCCCGGTCTTGGCTTCCACGGGGATGGTCATGGTCCGCGTCACCCCTCGAATATCGGTCACGCGGACGGGGACTGTCAAGAGTTCGAGGGCACGGGGCAGGTCGGCGGGGTCGCGGATCTGGAACAGCACGGCGTCGTGGACTGGGGCGAGCACCTGGACGGTGTGGGGGTCTAGGGCCCGCCAGAGCTGGACCATGCCGAGAGACATGACCTCTGTGGTCAGGTTCTGGGGCAAGGCGGCGACAGCCGCCCGGACGGCGGCCTCGTCCCAGCGGCGGTCCAGGATGCGGATGCGCCAGCCAAGGGGCGTGACCAGGGAGCCGCGCTCGCGGACCTGGCGCCGGACCCAGCCGTGGTACTCGGAGATGCGCGGGAACGTGCGGTGGTAGCGGACCCACAGGTCCCTGGCCGTGGCGACCGGGATGCCCGCATGGCGCGCGATGCCCTCCGGCTTGAGCATGTAGTTGGTGTTGCCGGAGACCGACACACGGCCCTTGTAGCGGACCATGACCCAGCCCGCCTCGGTCGAGGGGCAGTAGACGGGGCCGCTGTAGGGCCGCCGCGTCACCCACAGGCGGCTGTAGTCGGTCGCAACCGACCACTTCAGGCGGAGCACCCAGCACTGCTGCTCGTTGGGACGAGGCTTGCCGTGCGGTCGGATACTCGCCGACATGCCAGTGACATGGGCGACCGCCTGGATGATGGACAGGCCCTCCAAGTCGGTGTTGAAGACGCGGCACTCGCGGTCGCCGTCCCAGTGGACCAGCTCCTCAAGGAAGGCTTGGCGCACGGACAGCGGAGCCCGCAGGATGCTCCAGTCGAGAGCTTTGCGGTGGAAGCCGTAGACGCGGATGTGAGTGTAGCCGCCAGACTCACCAACCCAACAGCGCAACCTGGCGGCCTTTGCGAGTTCCAGCAGGCGCTCGGTCTTGCGGCGCTTGCGAAAAGAGAACCGCACCGAGTTGGGGTAGCGCGGCTCCAGTGTGCCGTCGGCCCAGGCGGCGGCCCACAGGCGAGCCTCGTACTCGGTCAGGCCGTCACCGTCGTCCAAGAAGCCCGCCAGCGGCAGGCGTCCGTAGCGGAGCGGCAGGTCGCCCGCCACGCGCTCGTACAGGCGGTCGCCGTTGTTGAGCAGCGGCAGCCGGTGGTCGGGTGTGACGGCCTGCGCAGCGT
>JALUJS010000067.1 GCA_027056825.1 Candidatus Krumholzibacteriia bacterium
GGATATGGCCGCCGCCGTGGGTGTCTTGCAGTGGTGGTGGGCCACCAGGTCGCAGATGCTGGTGTCGATCTCGTGGCCGATGGCCGTGATCACCGGCAGCGGGCACTGCGCCACGGCCACGGCCAGGTCCTTCTGGTCGAACCAGCTCAGGTCGGCGCGCGAGCCACCGCCGCGGGTGATGACCACCACGTCCACTCCCTGGCGCACGTGCGCCGCCAGCGCGCGCATGACTTCGTCCTGGACCTGCGCGCCCTGCATCTTCGCGCCCCGCAGGGTGACGGTGAACGGGAAACCGGAGGCTTCGATGCCCGTCATGAAATCCCGCTCGGCGGCGCTGCCCGCAGAGGTGATCAAACCGACGCGCAGCGGCAGTTCCGGCAGGGCCAGCTGCTTCTGACGTTCCATGAGACCCTCGGCCTGCAGGAACGCCAGCACCTCGCGCCGCAAGGCTTCCAGACGGCCGAGGGCGTAGGTCTTGTCCACCCCGATGATCTTCAGGCTGAGCTTTCCGAAGGGAGGATAGAAATCCACCTTCACCTCGAAGCAGGCCTCGATCTTGTTGGCAAGCTGCAGGTCCGGATCGGTGCCGTCCAGGTAGCGGCCCAGGCCGAAACTGCGGCGGTCCCACTCCATCAGGGCCACGGGGATCTGGAACTCCGCGGCCCCGCTTTTGCCGGTCTCGTGCAACTCGAAGTAGACGTGCTTGCGCCGGGCCGCATCCTGCGGGAGACGCTGGATCTCGCCCCTGACCCACAGCGAGCCGGGGAACGACGCCTCCAGGGCGGCCTTGATCCGTTCGTTGAGCTGGCGGACGGTCAGGATCTCGCGGTCCTGTCCCTGGTCGTTCGCCCCGAAGAGATCCGACATCAAACCACCGCCTCCTGCCAGCGCGTGCGCACAAAGAGAAACACCATGCCCACCGCATAGAGGCTGAACCACACCAGCAGCGCCCACCAGGCGCCCAGCAGGCCTCCGCCCCACACGATCCCGAACAGATACGTCAGCGGCGGCATGAGCAAAAATCCCGCGCCCACGTCCACCAGCATCACGATGCGCGTGCGCCCGGCGCCCCGCAGGGCTCCGGCCAGGCTGAGGCCCACCGCGTCGATGACCTGCACCAGACCCGTCAGCCGCAGGATGGGCTTGCCTGCGGCCACCAGGTCCGCGCTGTCGGAGAACAGCCGCATCAGGAAACCCGGAACCAACAGGAAGGCCAGCCCGAACCCGCCCATGAGCAGCACCGCCAGGCCCACGCCGAACCACGCGGCGTGGCGGGCGCCGGCGGCATCGCCCCGGCCCAGGGACTGGCCCACGGCCGTCTGCAGGGCCGCCCCCACGCCCACGCCGGGCATGAACGACAACGCCGCGATGCGCAGCACCACGTTGCCCGCGGCCACGGCCAGGGTCGAGATCCGGCCCAGGATGAAAAAGAACAGCAGCAGGGCGAGGATCGCACCCAGCGACTGCACCGCCGGCGGCCAGCCCAGCCTGGCGAAGGGCGCCAGCAGGCGCGGCTGGAAGTTGTCCCGGCCGAAGATGCGGAAGCGGTGCCGGATGCGCGGCCG
>JALUJS010000068.1:0-4288 GCA_027056825.1 Candidatus Krumholzibacteriia bacterium
CTCCCAGCTCTTCTTGATCTCCGCACCCAGGGCTTCCACCAGGTTGCCCTCCTTGAGGGCTTGGTCCCGCTTTTCGCGATTGTAGACCAGGATATCCGAGACCAGCGCGCGGGCGTACATCTCTTCCTTGCTGCGCCGCCTGCGCGGCCGCCCGGACGAGGTCCCGGCGGTCGTCTGTTCCGCGACGGCCACTCCGGCCGACGACGAGGACGCCGCAGCGGGAGCGGAAGCCGGCGCGGGCGCCGGCGTCGGCGTCGGCGTCACGGGCGGGGAGACCACTTCCCGGCCTCCGTGCTCGATCACCAGGTCGTCGGAGGAATGATCCCGGGCCGTTCCATCCAACGTGAAGACGCCGCTGCAGGCGGGACAGCGAACCTTGATGACACGATGAGGGACCTTGTCGTCCTCCAGTTGGTAGCGGGCCCGGCACTCCGTGCAGGTGGTGATCATTCCCTGCTCCTTTGCACAATTCCAGGTTCTGGCACGATGACGGTCACAGGGGTTATCGGCAGGACCGGCGGCGGGTTTAGCCCGGAATTTCAGGGATGGTACGCCAGGTCCGTCACCAGGGCCCCGACCTGGGCAAGGCTCGCGGCGCTGCAGGCGACCGGGACGTCGCCGGACGTGTGCCAGGCCGGGTAATCGAAATCGATCAGGTCCACCGCGGGAATGCCCCGACGCAGGAAGGGAATGTGGTCGTCGTACACCGCCGGACCGCGCCGCGCGGTGAAGGCCGGCAGGCCGAGGGCCTCCGCCCGGGCGAAGACTTCCCGGGTCCAATCCTCCGCGTGGGCCAGGGAGTAGGCCTCCATGGGAATGGACAGGTGCGCGTCGCCCACCATGTCCAGCAGGATCATGCCCCGGGGCCGATCCGGCGGCAGCAGGCTTCCGAACGTTCCCCAGTTCTGCGCCAGGTGGGCACTGCCCAGGCCGAAGCTCTCCGGGTCTCCGGGCCGGCCCGAATCCTCACCGTCGAAGAACATCAGCACCAGGTCCCGGGGCGGAGGGTTCCCGTCCGCCAATTCCATGAGGTGCCACAGGATCGCCACACCGCTGGCGCCGTCGTTGGCCCCCGGCAAAGGAAGCCCCTGTTTGGCCGGATCCGGATCCATGTCGCAAAGGGGGCGCGTATCGTAGTGGGCCCCCAGCCACAGGGCCGGGCCGCCTCCGGCGCCGGGGATCACCACCACCAGGTTGCACACCTCCATGTCCCCGCCCAGCAGGGGGTCGGCGGTGGTGAAACAGCCCCGCCGCACCTCCCACCCCGGCCGGTCAGCCGTGGCCATGAGGGTATCCTGCAGGGCGCGGTGGCCGGACGTGCCCGGTATCCGCGGGCCGAGCCCGCACTGGTACTCCAGCAACGCCATGGCGCGCTCTCCGGAAAAGACGGGAGCGGGGGCGGCCGAGACCACGCCCGGAACCACGGCCGCCGTCAGCAGGATGCCGACCAGGCGGAAAAGGAAGTTGCGCCTAGAACACAAAGGTCGCCTCCACACCGATGCCCAGCGAGGTGGTGGTCCGGTCGGTGGCCACATCCCTGGACTTGCTGAAGGACATGCGGAAGGCCCCGTTGAGGCTCCGCGAGATCTGGTAGCTGAACCGGGGCGCGATGCTGTAGCGGATCTGCCCCGTGGGCGCGGTGGCCTGGCTGCCGGGATTGATCCGCTCGGTCCGGTCCCGCTGGTAGTTGAGATCCACGTCCAGGGAAACCACCGGGTTGTTTCCCGGGCGGTACAGGCCGAGCTTGGCCAGCAGTTTCTGGGCCTTGAACTGGTGCTTGAACTGCAGGCCGATGCGCATCTTGCGGGTCTTGGTCATGACGCCGTTGGCCAAGGCGTCGTTGCTGGTGATGGTCGAATTCAGGTTGGCGCTCAGGCCGCTGTGGAAGGTGAACGACCAGCGGGGCGCAATGGTGGTGTTGATGGTCGGGTTGTAGAACGTCTCGGTGTAGTTGTTCACCGTCTTGGTGCGCTTGTACGTGAAATTGAGGTTCGAGGACCTGAACCACCCGGCGTTGGGATCCTTGGGATCACCCTTGAACACCCCCCACTTCTCGATGCCCGAAAGCGAGACCGAGAGATCCGGCCACGTATTCTGGAGGTTCCGCGTCCGGGTGCCCACCTGGTCGCGCAAGGAGGTGCTGCGGCTGTACTTCACGTCCAGGCTGATGTTCCGGTTCACCTTGGTGTTGGTGGTCAGGTTCACGTCCTTGCGATCCTGGAAGCTCATGGTGGCGTAGGCGCTGTCCGGAACGTCCAGGGAGTTGTCCAGCCCGGTCTGGTACCAGAAGGGAGCCGTGTCCTCCAACCGTGAATAACTGCTGTTGCGCTTGCGCGAGAGGGTGACCTTCACCGGAGACGAACCCCGCACGATGTCCAGGAAGGGATCGAGGATCGCCAGGGGATTGATGCGCCCGCCCGGGGCAGCCGGTTCGGCCTCGGGTTTGGCCGTCAATCCCTCCTCCTGCTCCTGCTGCTCGCGCTGCCGGGCCTCCTCCAGCAGGCGTTCCTCTTCCCGGCGGCGCCGTTCCTCGGGTGTCAGACCGGACAGGTCCTCCTCCCGGCCGCCGGGGCCGCCCCCCCCGGCCAGGGCGCGCTGCTCCAGACGTCGCTGCTGTTCGATGAGCCGCTGGCGCTCGGCGTCGGTGATTTTCCGTTCCGGCAGCAGCTTCTTGACGGTCTCTCCCACCGGCACCTCGAAGCGCAGATCCCAGTTCCCGTTGTTGCTGATGCTGCGCACGTTCTCGTCGTCCCCGGCCTGCCGCACGCCCGGATCATGCTGGTCCACGAAGCCCCCGGTGAACTGGAGAGAAGGCCGGAAATGGGTCGAGAGCCGCGCGAAGGCCCGCACCGGCGCCATGAACGCTCCGGGGGCGATGTCCTTGACCATGGGCGCGGAGATGGTCATGCGCAGGTCGTAGCTCCGCTTGTTCTCCTGCCCGATGTTGACACCCAGGCTCCTCTGCTCGCGCAGCAGGTCGCGGTCGGACTTGGCGTTGACGGTCAGGTCCAGGATCGTGGCCGGCTTGTAGTCGACGCTGGCGCTGAGGGACCCGGGTCTGGTCACCACGTCCGGCCGCGTGGTCATGTTCCCGTCGTCGTCGATACTGATGGACGAGGTCCTGCTGCTGGTGAAGCTGGCTCCGAGGGTGATTTTCCGGGGAACCAGGGACAGTCCGCGCAGGACGGGAACCGCCCCGAGCAACGGGTATTCCGACAGGGTGTAGCGGCCGTTGATGCGCAGGTCGTAGGTCAGGGACCCCTGCAGACTCTTCTGGCGCCGGATCTCCAGGGGTCCGTCCTTGGCCGTGCGCGACCCATTGAGCAGCAGGGTCCAGGGATCGACGAGGTAGCGGGCCAGGGTATTGGTGCTTTGCCGGTGGCTCAACCGGGTGGAGAACCGCTCCTGCTTGTCGATGGTGGACATGGCCACCGCCGTCTCCTCGTCGAGGATCTCGATGTCGCTGTTGGTGACGTACTTCGGCCGGTTGGTGGTCTGGCGCCGGCTCAGGTTCACCGGCAACTGGAAACCCAGCAGGGGGATGAAATCGTCGATCTTGAAGTTGGTGGCCAGGTTCCAGTCGCGGTAGTCGATGCCCGACCCGCTGCGCTTGTCCAGGCCGTGGAACTCGTCGTCGGTGTGCTTCCAGTCGTAGTCCACCTTCAGGATGTCGGCCATGTTGACGCGCACGCCGGCCCGCTGGGCCATCCCCATGTCCTTCTTCACGTCCTCCAGGCGCACGTCGTTGAAGTAGAAATAGCCGTCGGCGCCGTCGCTGAGGGTCCGGTTCATCACGCCGAAGTAGTACCGTTTGACATGGCGCAGGTCGGGTCTTCCCACCACGCGGGCCTGGTAGACATCCCCCGTGCGGGCGTCCACGATCTCGGCGTGGGCGACGCCCTCCTGGTCGATCTCCCCGTTCTTGACGTTGGACAGCTCCGCCAGGTTCACCGTCAGCTGGTGCCAGCCGGTCTTGCCCGCCGCGCCGGCGAAATTGTAGGCGACCTCGTAGAAGTTCAGCGAATCAGAACCCACCCGGAAGAACAGGTCCAGGTCCGCCGTGCGCTGGGACGGGTTGTAGAAGTACCAGGACAGCTCGCGGTAGAAGGTGTAGTCGTCCCCCCGCGGGGAGACCTGCTTGCCGGTGCGGATCATCTGCCCCTGCTGCAGGTTCTCGAAATTCAGGACCAGGGACTGCTCCTTCTCCGGGATGTTGTTGATCTCGTTCACCGGGAAGGGCGAGACGTAGTCGGGGTTCTCCTTGTTGTTGGCCTCGCCCAGGAAGAAC
>JALUJS010000068.1:4298-5616 GCA_027056825.1 Candidatus Krumholzibacteriia bacterium
GAACTCCGCCCCCCGGCGTTCCACGGCGTCCAGAATGGCCTCGTCGCTGATCCTGCGCACGCCTTCCCGCTCCCAGCGGCTGCCCAGGAACTTGAAGTCCGACAGCTGCAGGTGGACCTCGGCGGGAGCGTCCACGGAATCGTTCTCGTACCAGATCCGCGCGTGGGTGATGGCCTTGATGTTGGCCTGCGTGCCCACGGAGACCGAGTCCACCTGGCCGATGGGGATGCGGTACTTGCGCCAGGCGATGCCCTGGTCCCTGAGGTCCTGGACATCGTCGAAGTCGTAGTCCACGTCGATGAGGGCCGGGGTCGCCTTCAGGTCGATGGTGGTGGTGAAGTAGCCGTTGTCCCGGTCCAACCGCGTGTTGCGGTTCAGGTCCTCCGTGTCCTCGCGGTTGTTGCGCGCGGTGCCGTTGATGCGCGGGAAGGGCGAATCCCCGTCGATCTCGTATTCGGGGCTGTAGAGCTGGTCCCCGTTCTCGTCTCCCGCCAGGCCGATGTCCTCGTCGTAGGTCCAGATCCCGTCCCGGATGCCCGTGCCGATGCCGTCCTCCTGTTCGAAGGAACCGGTGATGGGCTGGCCGTTGTCGTCCAGGGGCCAGAAGCCGTCCTCGCTGATGTAGCCGAAGTCGATGTGAAGCTTGCCGGTGCGCAGGTCCTTGTCGACCACCCCGTCGTTGACCCAGATCTCGATGAACTGGGACTTGGACAGATCGATGCCCGTGCGGCTGATGCCGCGCATGATGCCGCCCCAGTCCTCGGCGTCCCAGCGGCCGTCGTCGGCCCGCAGGTACAGGTCCATGGCCTGCTGGGTGTCGTCGCGTTCCTGCCTGATCAAATCGGGATTCAGGTAGCGCCGCAGGACCCGCTCGCGCGGCAGGAACCAGCGGGTGGTCACGCGGTCGGCCGGATCGAAGGTGCGCAGGTCGCCCGTGCTGTCGGTGTAGGCCATGCCCAGGAACGGCGCGCTGGCCCAGAACCAGCTGGTCCGCGTCAGGGAGATGAAGTCCGAGGAGTCCACCCCCTCGAAGTCCTCGAGGAAGACCCGGCCCTTGGTGTTGGGATTGGGCAGGCTCAAGGCCAACTCGCCGGAGAACTGCACCGAGCTTTCCCGTTCCGAATCATGCCGGCTCAGGAAGTTCGCCACATGGGTCAGGAAGTAGGGCCGCAGGGTCGTGTTGATGTTGACGTTGCCCACCAGGGTGTGACTGGGCTCCTCCCCCAGCTTGGGCTTCTCGCCCACGATGGACTCGCTCTGGTACAGCCATGTGGTCGAGAGCTTCGAGTCGCGACCCAGGTCGTAGCCCAGGTTCAGG
>JALUJS010000069.1 GCA_027056825.1 Candidatus Krumholzibacteriia bacterium
CTGCCGGCCTGGGTGGCGTCGCGGTGCACGTAGCTGCGGCAGAACGACCAGCCGTCGGTGCCGGTCTCGAAGGTCCACGACAGGCTCTTGTCCGCCGCCACCACCGGCGCCCGCTTCAGGCCGGAGACCAGCAGGTCGGCCGTCACGTCCTGGCCGGCCAGGGCGATGTTCTCCACGGCGATGCCGGTGCGGTCGCACTGGTTGTCCTCGGCGGGCGGGATGGTGTCGTCGGCGAAGCGGTCGCGGTCCCGCGGCGCCACCCAGTCGGTGGTGTCGCCGTTGACCTGGCTGAAGCCGGGCCACACGTCGCCGTTGTCGCCGCGGTTGAAGTGGTCCAGCCGGGCGCGCAGCCCGTAGCTGTACTCACCGTCCAGGTGCTCGAACCAGCCGCCCTGGCCGTCGAACCAGGGGCTGGCCTCCACCACGTCCACCAGGCGCCGCCGCTCGTTGCTGTTGCCGCTGATGCTGTCGTCCACGTGGGTGATGAGCAGGCCGGCCGGCTGCGGCAGGCCCAGCTCCACCTGGCGGCGCACCAGGGAGGCGTCGAACCCCAGCGGCTGGCGGTTCTCCAGCAGGAAGTACTCGTCGCCAGTAGAAGCGCCGCCGCGGAAAATGCGGTAGACCGTGGGTGACGTTTCCACCGGCGGGATGGTCACCCCGGTCATGTCCGCGGTCACCGCCACCGGGGTGATCCAGCCGAGCTGGATCTTGCTCCAGGCCACCATGTGGGCGGGGCTGCTGCCCAGCGGGTCGCCGGCGCGGTGGCTCCAGGAGCCGCCGCTCATCAGGCCCCACTCGCCGATGCCGCTGCTGCTGTAGTCGGTGTCGTACAGGTCGGGCAGGCCCAGCACGTGGCCGTACTCGTGGCAGAAAACGCCCACGGTGATCAGCGACCCGTCGGCCAGCATCTCCGGTTCCACCGAGTAGCGCCCCACCGACACGCCGTCGGCCGTGGCCAGGCCGCCGTAGACCGCCCAGGCGTGGGACCAGATGTCGTTGGGATCGCCGGTCTGCTCCCGGCCCGGCCCGGCGTGGACGAAGAACAGGGCGTCCACGTAGCCGTCGTCGTCACCGGAGCTGGGGACGCCGTCGGGACCGTCGTTGTCGTACTGGCTGTAGTCGATGACCGGGTCCAGTTCCAGGATGGCGTCCTGCACCATCTGCCGCACCGAGCTGTAGTCGGTGGGCGTGTAGTCGGCGTAGACGTGCAGGGCGGAGGTGTGCCAGCCCGACACCAGGCCGCTCACGCCGTACTGCCCGTAGCTGTTCTCCAGGTAGAAGTCGTTGAGGCTGCCGGTGGGGAAGCTGCCGGTGGAGAACATCATCTGGTCGTAGGCGGACTGGGGATGGTTCGCTGCGTCGGCGGGGTGGTCGGTCCAGTC
Organism: Candidatus Krumholzibacteriia bacterium; assembly: GCA_027056825.1. GTDB lineage: Bacteria > Krumholzibacteriota > Krumholzibacteriia > LZORAL124-64-63 > LZORAL124-64-63 > JAHJTW01. Next base: position 1,383 of record JALUJS010000069.1, read on the forward strand.
CATCAGGATCATCAGGCAGGCCCCGGTGCCGGCCACCTTCGCCGGGCCGCGCTTGGCGCGCTCGGCGCGGGAGAGGGCGTACAGCTCCCGCTCGGGGGCGCCGTCGCCGGCCAGGGCGCGGACGGCGGCCGGGCCGAGGCGGCGCAGCAGCTCGGGGGAGGCGGACACGGGATGCGGC
>JALUJS010000070.1 GCA_027056825.1 Candidatus Krumholzibacteriia bacterium
GGCAGGAACTGGAGGTCCTCGAGACCCTGGACACCACCCCCGCCACTCCCCTGCGCCGGGGCGATCACATCCTCGGCATCGGGTCGGTCATCACGCCGTCGGCCGAACTCGCCGCCGCCCAACTCCGAAGCTTCCGGCCCGGCCAGACCGTCCCCTATCTCATCCGCCGCGACGGCCACCAGCACATCGTTCCGGTGACCCTGGGTTCCACGCGGGTGGACCTGCAGGATTACGCCGTCAACCTGGTGCTGGCGGCGATCTACCTGGTCATCGGCTTCGCGGTGTTCCGGCGCAGCGGCAACGACCGTCCGGCCAACCTCTTTTTCACCCTCTGCCTGCTGTTCAGCCTCTACTTCACCACCAACCTGCAGCAGGTCAGCTACTTCCTGGGCGCGTTGATCACCCAGAACCTGGGCGCCCTGGCCCGCTTCCTGCTGCCGGCGGTCTTCCTGCACTTCTTCCTGGTGTTCCCCTCGCGCAAGGTGACCCTCAGCCGGCATCCCTTCCTGTCCCCGCTGATCTACCTGCCGCCGCTGATGTTCTACCTGCGCTTTACCATCGACCAGTTCGTGGCCGCCGGCGGCGGGCGCATCTCCGCGCCGGTGTGGATCGTGCTGGGGATCTACTACGTGCTGGGCCTGGCCGCCCTGCTGCACGGCTACCTGAGCTACCGCGACCCCCTGCTGCGCCAGCGGGTGCGCATCCTGACCTACGGCACCATGCTGGCGGTGGTGCCGTTCCTGATTTTCAAGATCGGGCTGGAGGAGTTGAGCTACCAGGCCGGGCTGTCCCGCCTGGGCGCGGTGCCCCTGGCCGCCATCCCCATCTCCTTCGGCTACTGCGTAGCCCGCTACCAGGTCCTGCAGATCGACCTGATGATCAAGCGCAATCTCGCCTATGGGGCGCTGACCGCGGCCACCTGGCTGGCCTACTTCGCCGGGGCCTGGCTGCTGGGCGTCCGGGTCCTGGCCCTTTTGCCCGGTTCCACCCCCCTGGTGACCGCCGGCGCCATCCTGGTGGTGGCCACCGCCCTGTGGCCCCTGCGCCTGGCCCTGCAGGGCGTCTGGAACCGGCGCTTCTACTACTCGCGGGACAACCTGGCCGCGGTCATCGAGGAGATCACCCGCGAGATCCCCCGCCACCTGCAGGCCGCCCCCCTGTTGCGGCAGGTGGGCCTGCAACTCACCGAGGCCCTGGGGCTGCCCAGCCTCGCCTTCTACCTGCAGGGCGAGGCCGAAGGGGAGTTCTCCCTCGAAGGCCTGGTGGAAGAGCCCCTGCAACCGTACGCCAACCGGGGTGACGGGCAGGAGAACGCGGGCGCCCGGGATGCGGAGCCCCGGCGGCGCACGCGCTACCTGCAGACCCTCGCGCTGCCGGGCCTCTCCCACCTGCTGGCCGAGACGGCCGAACCCATGTGGATCGATCCCACGGTCATCCCCGCCGAAGAGGATCGCGAGGCCATCACCCGCGAGCAGGCGTTGCTGCAGATGCGGTCGCGGGAGCAGGCTGCGCTGGCGGAGCTGGGCATCCAGCTCCTGGTGCCCATGGTGGCGGGCAA
>JALUJS010000071.1 GCA_027056825.1 Candidatus Krumholzibacteriia bacterium
GAACCGACAGTGACGGGAACTGCCGCTCCAGGAGCAGTGAAAATGCATGTGTATCCTGAAACAGTGGTTTCAGGAGAACCGGGTTGGCCCGGGCCCCCTGATCCGCGCCTAACCAGAAAAACGAAAAGAGGAGGAGGTCATGAGCACCAACAGAACAGATGATCGCAGGGAAATGCTACGCGTTTCCGGAGCTGCCCTGGTCGCAGCCGGATTGATGTCGACAAGTCTATTGCAGCCCAAAGAAGCCAGGGCTGCCCGGGCAAAGGCGCCCCACTGGGTGATGATCATGGATCTTCGGCGCTGCATCGGCTGCCGGGCCTGTACAGTGGCCTGCAAGGCAGAGTACGACGTGCCGCTGGGCGCTTTTAAGACCGTTGTCAAACAGGTTGTCACCGGAAAATACCCTGACACCAGGAGAACAATGATCCCCCGACGCTGCAACCACTGCGAAGGGACGGAAAAGGTCGGCAACATGACCGTGCCACCCTGCGTCAAGGTCTGTCCCGAGTACCCCAAGGACCGGCGGGTTTTCATCACTCCGGAAGGAAAAAAAATCCGCTATCGTGGCGGGGCCACCTACAAGCGCCCGGACGGGCTGATCCTGCTCGACAACGACTCCTGCACGGGATGCGGCAAGTGCATCGATGCCTGTCCCTATGGCGCCAGAACCTTCAACAAGCGCAAAGCGGCCGGTAAAGACAAAAGCAAGCACGCCATTGTCAAGTGCACTTCCTGCGTCCACCGCCTGGACGAAGGCGTGACGCCGGCCTGTGTCAATACCTGCGCCGCAGGGGCCAGAATCTTTGGAGATCTCAACGATCCCGACAGCGAGGTCGCCAGGCTTGCCAAAGAGTTCAAGCTGCTTGAGAACCGGGACAAGACGACCATGAAGCCTGAAGCCAAGACCATGCCCAACATTTTTTACATCGATCCGGACGGTGTGCTGGCTGACTACTCTTTTGACGAAAAAGACAAGCTCGCAGAGTACCGCGACATCGTTGAATAACAAGCGAGACCACTAATCTGTTTGGATACAGGAGGAATTGAATAATGAAAAAACTCAGCCGCCGCAACGTGTTGAAACTGGCTGCGGCCAGCAGTGTACTGATGGGCGCCGGCAAGGCAATGACTGGCAATGCTCTGGCCGGCTCAATCAAGCTGGCCGACGGTGGGCGGGACTTCAACCCGGAAACCGGCAAGGAACGAAAAGCGGTTCCGACAATCTGTTATAACTGCGTGACCAGAGATCCCAAGATTGCCTTTGTTGAAGATGGCCGGGTGGTCAAGATCGAAGGACAGCCCAATTCTATCCGCAGTATGGGAAAGATATGCTCCAAGGGACAGGCTGGAATCAACCAGGTCTATTTCCCGGACAGGATTCTCTATCCCTTGAAACGTGCCGGCAAGCGGGGGGATGGTAAATACAAACGTATCTCCTGGGACGAGGCACTGACCGATCTCGCTGCCCGTATGAAAAAATTGCGGGACGAGGGACATCCGGAAAAGTTCATGTACCACTACGGCCGGGCCAAAGGCAGTTCCTCCAAGCTGCCGAAG
>JALUJS010000072.1:0-5276 GCA_027056825.1 Candidatus Krumholzibacteriia bacterium
CGTCCAGCTCGTAGATGCCGTTGAACTCCGCTTCCTCGGTCTCGGCGGTGCCGGTCATGCCGGCCAGCTTCTCGTACTTGCGGAAGAAGTTCTGCACCGTGACGGTGGCCAGGGTCTGGGTCTCGCGCTGGACCTGCACGCCCTCCTTGGCCTCCAGGGCCTGGTGCAGACCCTCGCTGAAGCGCCGACCCGGCTGGAGGCGCCCGGTGAAGGTATCCACGATGACGACCTTGCCGTCCTGGACGACATACTCCACGTCTTTCTCGTAGAGCGCGTAGGCCCGCAACAGCTGGTCCACGTTGCTGATGCGTTCGTTCTTCAGCGCGTACTCGCGTTCGACCTCCGCCAGCCGCTTGGCCTTTTCCTCCGGTGTCATCTCCTCGTCCTGCTCCAGCTCGCCGGCCACGCCGGACAGATCGGGCATGACGAAGAAGTCCTTTTCCTCGCTGGCCAACAGGTCGCGGCCCTTGTCCGTCAGGTCCACCTGGTGGTTCTTCTCCTCCACCACGTAGAGCAGGTCCTCGTCGGCCTCCCACATGGCCTTCTGTGCCATGTAGGCTTCCTCGGTGCGCTGGATGGTCTCCAGGACGCCGGGAATCTGCGCCAGCTTGCGGAAGCGGGGATTCTTCGGGGCGCCGCGGCTGATGCGCAGCAGCTTCAGGGCGGTCTCGTCGTCGATGTCCACGTCCTCGCCCCGCAGGCCGGGCCGAAGCACGCGTTCCACATCGCTGAGCCAGTCGCCGACGATCCGCATCTGCGCGCGGACCAGTTTCGCCACCCGCGGCTGCAGTTCCAGGAACTGGTGGGTGGACTTGTCCACGGCCCCGCTGATGATCAGGGGCGTGCGGGCCTCGTCGATGAGCACGGAATCGACCTCGTCCACGATGGCGTAGTGGAAGTCCCGGTGCACCAGGTGCTCCGGATGCATGACCATGTTGTCGCGCAGGTAGTCGAAGCCGAACTCGTTGTTGGTGCCGTAGGTCACGTCGCAGGCGTAGGCCTCACGGCGTTCCTCGGGGGTCATCTCCCCCTGGATGCATCCCACCGTGCAGCCGAGGAATTCGAGCACACCGCCCATCCACTGGGCGTCGCGCTTGGCCAGGTAGTCGTTGACCGTAACCAGGTGCGCCCCGCGGCCGGGGATGCTGTTGAGGTACAGTGGGAAGATCGCCACCAGGGTCTTGCCCTCGCCGGTGGCCATCTCGGCGATCTTGCCCTGGTGCAGGACGATGGCGCCCATGAGCTGGACGTCGTAGGGGATCATGTCCCACGTCATCTCCGAACCCCAGACCACCCAGGTGGCCTTGCGCTCGGCCAGCCTGCGGCAGCCCTCCCAGACCACGGCGTAGGCCTCGCACAGCAGGTCGTCGAGGGACTCGCCGGCGTCGAAGCGGCGGCGGAACTCCTCACGCTTGGCCTTCAGCTCCTCGTCGGACAGCTCGGCCAACGGGCCCCGCAGTTCCTTGATGCGGTCGACCAGCGGCTGCAGCTTGGCGTAGTCCTTCCGCCGCTTGCTGAAAATCTTTTCCACCCAGCCACGCAAACCGTTGGCCATCGTTCACTCCTTGGTGGCGGACCGGGGTCCGCCCGTTTCGTTACGGTCGTCGGGGCCGGATGCGGCCGACAGGATTCCAGCGTATACCCGACGGTCCCGCAAGACCTTTTCCACGTAGCGCCGCGTCTCAGAATAACCGATCCACGCCAGGTACAGGGACGGCGGCGCTTGCCCTCCCAACTGGGCGTCCCAGCGGCTCACGGCCCCGGGACCGGCGTTGTACCCGGAGAGCACCCGGTAGGGATCCCCGTCATAGCGCCGGACGTTCTCCACCAGCAAGCCGTCCCCCTTGGCCACCGAAACCGCGGGATCGGCCCAGGCCCCGGCGGCGCAGGCAGCGGGTTCGTAGTGGAAGGGCATGATCTGCAGCCAGCCCAGGGCCCCGGCCCGGGAGCGGACGCCGGGATCGAAGAGGCTCTCGTTACGGGCCACCGCCAGCAGCAAGGCGGGTTCGGTTTCCGCAACCTCCAGGGCGCGTCGCACCGGCCCCCAGGCCGGCACCGGGTACAAGAACGTCTCCCGGACGGCGGGGGGCAAGGCCATCCCGGCGCCCTGGGTCGCCAGACCGACCACGGCGCGCAGATCCTGCAGGGCCCAGGCCATCCCCAGCAGGGGGCACCTCAGTCCAGGCTCGTCCCGAACCAGGGGCCGCAGGAAGGAGTACAGCGAGGCCGGAGCGCGACGGACGCCCGCATCGGAGCCGTAAAGGTACACCTCGCGGATCAGGACGCGATCCCACAGGGAGGCCGAACCCGCATCGAAGGCGCCCAGCTCTCCCACGATCCAGGCCAGCGCCCGGGACCGCGCCGTGTCCGGGTCGGATGCCTCGGCTCCGTTGAACGGGGAGGCGTTCCAGAGTTCGGCCCAGGTGCGCCAGAATGCCCGCCGCGCCTGGCGGGGATCGGGCAGCCTGGCGGCCACCGAGGATGAAGCCAGGGGCGCGGCAGCACCGGACAGCACGGCGTCGGGCTCCGTCTGCTCCCCGTCTTTCTTCCATTGCTCCACCCTGGACAGGAAGGTGGCGCGCTGGGGTTCGGGCAGACGCCCGGCGCTAAGGTCGAAGATCCGCGCCGCATCCTGATCGCGCTGGCGCGCCCGGGCCAGTGCCCAGGCCTGTTCCACCAACTGGCCGACCCTGTTGCGCAGGCCGGGCGTGCCGGCCTGGTAGCGGGCCAGCCCCACGGCCCGCTTGAGGTCGGCGAGTCCCTGTTCCCACTGCCCCTTCAGCAAACGGCGTTCGGAGGCCCGCCGCCACAGATCCATGCGCCATCCCGACCGCAGCCGCGTATCCGCGGCGAGGGATTCGTACACCGCGGGACTCCCCTTGGCAGCCAGGCGCATCCCCCGCACCCACCAGCCCTGGGCGGTGAAGTCCCAGGGCGGGTCCGGATGGGCGTTCATGAAGTCCCGGCGCTCCCTGCCCTTCAGCAGCAGCGAGCCCAACCCCAGACGGATCTCGTAGGAAAAGCCCGAAGCGGCGAGGTCATCAGCGGTAATCCCGCTGTCGGACAATCCAGCCAGGGCCGCAGCCTGGGCGGCCGTGCGGTGATTCCGGGTCAACAGGGGCAACCCGGCCTCCTGGCGCCAGGCGCGCCACAAGGCCCATCCGTTGCGCCGGTCGTATGGCCCCAGGTCGAACAGTTCCGGCCAGGGATCGGCGGGGTCCAGGGCACCGCCGCCGGCCCGGGTCAGCTGTCGCCTGCGCAGGCTCCAGATGAAACGGTCCGGAGCGGGCGCCGGACCCGCGGCCAGTTCTGCGGCCACAGACAACGCGGTGGCGGAATCGGCCCGGGCCAGGGCCGTGAAAAAAGCCAGCACGCGCGAGGCACGTGCCAGGGGCTCGCTCAACGGCCCGGCAAGCACGGCCTCGCGCCTGCCCCCCGCCAGGGAAGCGAGCCAGGCGGCGCGGCTTTGTCGCCAGCGAACCAGGACGGAGTCGGCTTCACCGACCCCGGCCAGGAAGGCCTGGACCGGGACGGGATCTTCGCCCTGGACCGAACGCGGCCGGTCAAACAGATCCAAGGCGGCACGGATCCAGGCCGAGTCCACCTCGGCGGGCCGCAGCAAATCGGCGGGCAGGCCATGCAACAGGCCGCCCTGCCGGGGAGAGGCGTAGCGCCCGACCTCGAATCCGGACAGGAAGGGATCGCGCACCGGTCCCTGGGCCCTCAGCGGGGAACCCAGTACACAAAGCAGCGTCAGCGCCAGGACGCCTGACCGCGCCGAGGGGGAAACATTCATCGCAGCAGCATAACCTTCCTGGTCACCGGGGTGTCGATACCCTCCAGCCGGAGGAAATACAGCCCCGCGGGGACTCCGTTCCCGCCGTGGTCCTTGCCATCCCAGCTCAGGATACTCAATCCCGGCCCCGTCGGCACCGACGCAATGAAGCGGCCGCGGAGGTCGTAGACGGCCAGCCTGGCGCCGGGGGGAACCTCCCGGAGAAGTTCCACCCGCAGGGGAGGCTGGCCCGGGTTGGGCCACGGCAAGCCAAGCCACGGCCCGAAAGTGCCCGGAGCTGCGGAAACCGTGGTCACCGCGGGAGTGGCCACCCAACCCAAGGGTCCCATGGCGAGGATCCGCAGCAGGCGGGCATCAGTGCCCGCCGCCTCCATGACCACGGAGCGGGCCAGGCTCTGCGGCGCTTCGTCCACCGGCGCGCCGAGATCGGCCCACTGGCCCGACACCGGATCCCAACCCTGCAGGATGACATCACCCGGCGGCGCCTCGGGCCAGGGCCAGGTCCAGGTCAGCAGCTCCTGGCCCCCGTCGCTTTCCCAGCGGGCCTGGAAGGGGACCGGCTGGTCGGACCGGTACACGGGTTCCAGGGCCTTGATGAACCATCCCCGCCGGCGCCAGAGGCCGTTGGACGCAAATTCCAGGCCCAGGCTCCAGGTCCCGTGGTCGGGTTTGGAGATCACGTCGACCTGCCACACGATTTCACCGTCCCGCATCGAGAGGGTGTCGGCGGCGAACACCCCCTGGCCCTGCAGGGGATTGACCGCCCGGGCCGAAAGCCGGTGGCGATACCCGCCCGCGGGCGCAGCTGAGGTTTCCCCGCCATCGGAAATCCATACGGCCCGTCCCCCGTCCATGGCCACGTTCCCGTTGAGGATCTCGCTCTCGATGGCGTGGACGATGCGGACGGCAATCACATCACCACCCAGGGGCGGAGTCACGGCCCGCGCGTGGGCGGAGTTGTCGTACACGACGTCCGGCCAGCCGGTTCCGTCGGCGTAAGCGGCAGCGGTGAAGGCCAGGATGGAGCCGGATGCCGAGGGCGAAGGATCATCCCACCGCCACCAGGAGGATGCGGAAGTGTCGGAGAGATTCTCCACCTCCCAACCCGCGGGCCAGTCGACAGGAAAGACAAGGACGCTGTCCTCGGTGGCCCACACATGCGCACGGGAGATGCTCTGATGCAGGCCGAGGTCATCAGTGAAGGCGAAGGTGAACATGGTTTGGGCCCCGGGCTGGACGGACGCGGTCTCCCAGATCAGCTCCGTCGCGGGTGCGTAGGCGCCGCCGCCGGTCGGGGTGAAGGGGACGGTGACCGGCGCGCCCCCGGTGAATGTCCCCCACTGGTCGCTGTCGATGGCAATCCGGCAGGTGGGATTCTCCAGGACCCTGCCGGTAGCCCGCGCGGCCAGACCCACCTGGCCTGTATCGGGATCAATGTCGAACTCCAGCGTCACTCCGGCGTCATCATCAGGGACCACGG
>JALUJS010000072.1:5286-5604 GCA_027056825.1 Candidatus Krumholzibacteriia bacterium
TTGCGTGATCCCCGTCAGGGAGAAGCCGCCGCTGCCGTCATAACCGGACAGGCCGGGGTAGCCGAAGGCCGGCAACCGGTCGACACCCCCGCTGCCGGGGAACAGGTCCGAAGCCGCCCCGCCGTCCACGCCGCGGGCCAGGGCGAGGTCGCCGGCGGCCTCGACCACCATCACCCTCAGGCGCCAGTCGGCCGGAGGGCCGGGCTCCACCTGCCCCTCGCTGATCCCCTCGTCCACGTGGTAGACCAGCAGGCCCGGGCCTGCTGGTCTACCACGTGGACGAGGGGATCAGCGAGGGGCAGGTGGAGCCCGGCCCTC
>JALUJS010000073.1 GCA_027056825.1 Candidatus Krumholzibacteriia bacterium
AAGTGGCGCACGTGCGCCATATCCCCGCAAAAAACGCCCGATTCCCTGAGGAACCGGGCGTTATCGCAATCATCGGCGCGAAGCGCCGCGCGCGCTACTTGATCAGCAACGGCGCGATGACCACGCTGATGACGGACATCAGCTTGATCAGGATGTTGAGGCTGGGGCCGGAGGTATCCTTGAACGGATCACCCACGGTGTCGCCCACCACGGCGGCCTTGTGGGCCTCGCTGCCCTTGCCGCCGAAGTTGCCGCCCTCGATGTGCTTCTTGGCGTTGTCCCAGGCGCCGCCGGCGTTGGACTGGAACAGGGCCAGCAGCACGCCGCTGGCCGTCACGCCGGCCAGCAGGCCGCCCAGCATCTCGGTGCCGCCCAGGAAGCCAACAAGCACGGGCGTCAGGACCGCCAGCAGGGAGGGCACGATCATCTCCTTGATGGCCGCGGCTGTGGAGATGTCCACGCAGCGGCGGAAGTCGGCGGTGCCGGTGCCCTCCATCAGGCCGGGGATCTCCTTGAACTGACGACGCACCTCCTCGATCATCGAGAAGGCGGCACGGCCCACGGCCTCCATGGCGAAGCTGCTGAACAGGAACGGCAGCATGGCGCCCAGGAACAACCCGACCAGCACCGTGGGCACCAGCAGATCGATCTTCTCCAGGCCGACCAGGTGCTGGTAGGCGCTGAACATGGCCAGGGCCGTCAGCGCGGCCGAACCGATGGCGAAGCCCTTGCCGATGGCCGCGGTGGTGTTGCCCACGGCGTCCAGCTTGTCGGTGCGCTTGCGCACCTCCTCGCCCAGGCCGGCCATCTCGCTGATGCCGCCGGCGTTGTCGGCGATGGGACCGTAGGCGTCCACGGCCAGCTGGATGCCGGTGGTCGAAAGCATGCCCAGGGCCGCGATGGCGATGCCGTACAGGCCGGCGAAGTGGTAGGCGACCAGGATCACCGCGCCCAGCACGATGATCGGCAGGGCGGTGGACTTCATGCCCAGGCCCAGGCCGGCGATGATGTTGGTGGCCGCGCCCGTCTCGCTCTGCCGGGCGATGCCCTGGGCCGGTTTCTTGTCCTCGGCGGTGTAGTACTCGGTGATCACGCCGATGGCGATGCCGCCGGCCAGGCCGGCGATGGTGGCGATGAACACGCCCAGCCACTTGTCGCCCGGCAGCATGATGTTGGCCACCACGCCGGTGACGATGGCCATGATGATGCCCGCGCCGAAGGTGCCGATGTTCAGCGCCGCCTGCGGGTTGCCGCCTTCCTTGGTCTTGACGAAGAAGGTGCCGATGATCGAAACCACGATGCCCGCGCCGGCCAGCACCAGGGGCAGCAGCACGGCGTTGAGGCTGTGGTCGGGCAGGAAGGTCACGCCCAGGATCATCGAACCCACGATGGAGCCCACGTAGGACTCGAAGAGGTCGGCGCCCATGCCGGCCACGTCGCCCACGTTGTCCCCCACGTTGTCGGCGATGACGGCGGGGTTGCGCGGATCATCCTCGGGGATACCGGCCTCGACCTTGCCCACCAGGTCGGCCCCCACGTCGGCGGCCTTGGTGTAGATGCCGCCGCCCACGCGGGCGAACAGGGCGATGGAGCTGGCGCCCAGGGAGAACCCGGAGATCACCTGCAGCAGGCGGTCATGGTCCCAGACATCGCCGAAAGCCTTGGTGTAGATGATGTACAGCAGGCCCAGTCCGAGCACGCCCAGGCCGACCACGACCATGCCCATGACCGTGCCGCCGCTGAACGCCACCGCCAGGGCCTTGTTCAGGCTGGTGCGCGCGGCGCTGGTGGTGCGGACGTTGGCCTTGGTGGCGATGCGCATGCCGAAGAACCCGGCCGAGGCGGACGCCAAGGCGCCCAGGACGAAGGACACGCCGATCAGGGCGTGGGAGTTGGGCAGTTTGGCGTTGCCCACAGCCAGCAGGACGGCCACCACGACCACGAAGATCGCCAACACGCGGTACTCGCGGTTCAGGAAGGCCATGGCCCCTTCCTGGATGTGGCCGGCGATGGTCTGCATTTTCTCATCACCGGCATCCTGCTTGTTGACCCAGCTGGTCTTGTACGCTGCGAACAGCAGCGCAAGCACGCCGGCGGCGGGGATGAGGTAGATCACGCGGAATCCTCCTGGTCCGGGAAACGGGCCCCTGGGCCCAAACACAAAACCGGACGCCGAGCGGGCGTCCCCTGAAAACGAGGCAACGCTAGCAAATACACCCCTTTTCCGCAAGATGAACCCTGTTTTGGTCCGGAAACAGGGCAAAAACCCGCCCGCGGCGCCAAGCCGCGGGCGGGCTGTTCCAAGCGGCCGCCGGATCGGCGACTACTTCCCGGCGATATCCACCAGCTCGACGTCGAAGCAGAGCGTGGAGTTGGGCGGAATGGTCTGGCCGTGGCCGCGGCTGCCGTAGGCCAGCTCGGGGGGAATGATCAGGGTGGCCTGCGTGCCCTTCTTCATGCCCTCGATGGCCTGTTCCCAGCCGGGGATCACCATGCGGGCGCCCAGGGTGAAGGTGTAAGGCTGCCCCCGGTCCCGGGAGGAGTCGAACTTCTTGCCCTTGGCTCCGTTCTCCCACAGCCAGCCGGTGTAATGGACCGAGCACTGGTCGCCCAGCTCGGCTACCGGGCCGTCGCCCTCCTTGGTCACCTGGACATCCACGTGGGGAATGGCCACCACCTGCACGTCGAAGATCAGGGTGGAGTTGGGAGGGATGACCGGCGGGTGGCCCTGCTCGCCGTAGGCCATCTCGGGGCTGATCAGCAGGGTGCGCTTGCCGCCCACGTGCATGCCCGGCAGGCCCTTCTCCCAACCCGGGATCACCAGGCTGCGGCCCAGCGGGAAGGTGATGGGGTCGCCCCGGTCGAGGGAGCTGTCGAACTTGGTGGTCTTCTTGCCGTCCTCGTACAACCAGCCGGTGTAGTGGACCGAGACCATATCGTCGGGCAGGACCTCGGGGCCGTTGCCGATGACCGAATCCACGTAGCTGAGGCCGGGCATGATCTCGGTGAAACCGCCGGCCTTGTCGCCGGCCCCGTTCTGGTCGGCCTTGTCGGCGCTCTGGTTGCACCCGGCGCAAAGCAAAAGGGCCGCCGGGATCAGGAACAAAAGAACCTTCAGGGATCTGGTCATGGGGGCGTCTCCCGGAATGGAAGGGAAAATGTTGGCGGGCGCGGCCAGGCCGCGTCGGAGCTGCGTCAATGTCGCACACCTTAGCGGTGATTTCAACGGGAAAGCGGGTGGGCCGGCCGCCATACGGCTTCCGTTGCGGTCCCGCTCTTGCGCAGACGCCTTCCAGCCTGCATAGTCCCCTCCTGGGTTTCCTGGCCTTCCACCACGGAGCATGCATGCGCGGCGACAGAGGCATTCTGCAGAACCTCGGCATCCTGGGCTTCGGCCAGGTGGCCGCCCAGTTGCTGAATGTCTGGGCGCTGGTCTTCCTGGCCGGTTTCCTGGGCCAGCACTGGTTCGGGGTGGTTCAGATCGGCGTGGCCTTCATGGCCTACGCCCTGATCACCGCCGAATGGGGCCTGTTCAACCTGGGTATCCGCGAAACCTCCCGCCTGGACACCCCGCAGGAAATCTTCGCTTACGCGCGCGAGCACACCGGCATGATGCTCCTGCAGGCGGTCGCCGTCTTCGGCGTCGGCCTGCTGGTCCTGCCCCTGCTGCCATTTACCCGCGAAGACCCGGTGGTCTTCACCCTCTACCTGGCCGCGGTCCTGCCCCAGCCCTTCATGCAGTCGTGGCTGGCCGTGGGCCTGGAGCGCATGGGCTGGGTGGGGACGACCAAGACCGCGCGCAGCCTGTTCTACGCGCTGGCGGTCCTGCTCATCCTGCCCCGGCTGGCCCCGGAAGCCGGTCGCCACGGCGCCCGCATCGTGCCGGCGGTCTTTCTGGGCACCATGATCCTGGGCAACCTGGTGATCATGACGCCCGTGGCCCGCTGGTTCGGGCGCCCCGTGCTCCCGCACCTGCCCGCCCGCGCCGAAATGCTGCGCCGCTGGCGGGAGGCCGGCCCCATCGGCGGCGGCACGGTGATCCTGCGGGTGCTGCTGAACATCGACCTGATCCTGCTGGGGATCCTGGCGGATCCCGAGGCGGCCGGCGCCTACGCCGCGGCGGCCCGGATCATCTTCCTGGTGGTGGTCGCGGTGGAGGTGCTGTGGGCCGCCCTGCTGCCCCGGCTGTCGCGTCTGTGGAGCCGCGACCGCGAGGCCTTCGTGCGCGCGTTCAATCTCTACCTGGGCGGGGTGTGCGTCCTGCTGGTCCCGGTGGCCGTCGGAGGCGTCCTGGTGGGCGGCGACCTGATCGCCCTGCTGTACCGGGGCGGCTACGGCGAATCCGGCCCCATCTTCCGGGTCCTGTCCGTTTCCTACGCCATGCTGGCCGTGGGCACCTTCATGGGCAACGCCCTGCTGGCCCAGGACCGCCAGCACCGGTATCTGCGGCCCCTGGTGATCGCGGCCGTGGTGGCGATCGCCGGCAACCTCCTGCTGGTGCCCCGCCTGGGCGCGGTGGGCGCGGCCTGGGGCATGCTGGCCTCCCACGCGGTCCTGCTGGTGCAGGTGGCCCTCCTGAACCGCCACCTGTGGCGGCCCGCGCTGGGGACCATGCTCGCCGTGGCGGTGACGGCGGCGGCGGTCATGGGCCTGGCGGTCTGGGCGATGGGAACCGCGCCGGTCATCGCTCGGGTCGCCGTCGGCGGACTCCTCTACCTGTCCCTGGTGTCCTGGCCCGCCCTGCGTTTCCGCGCCCGGCTGGCCGTTCCCGTCCCGGCGCAAGCAGACACCGGAGGCGCCCCATGACCGACCTGATCCTGCTGACGGACTACCGCGGCGCCCTCCGCCAGCGCCAGCAGACCTGGCAGTCCCTGGACACCGCCGCGGTGCGCGAGGTGCTGGCCGCAGGCGGCGTCCAGACCCGCGAACTGCGCTACGAGGACACCGCGACCCTGGCGGACCTGCCCTCCGGAACGCTCATCCACTACACCAGCACCCAGCAGCCGGGCTACCGCACCCTGGTCGACGACATCCTGTACGAACTCTCGCGCCGCTGCACGCTGGTCCCGCGCTACGAGATCTTCCGCGCCCACGAGGACAAGGTGTACCAGGAACTGTTGCGGCGCCGCCTGGAACTGCCCGGCCCGCGGGCCCGCGTCTTCGGCAACCTGCAAGGCGCCATGCACCGCCTGGAGGAGGGAGAGTTTCCCCTGGTGTACAAGGCCGCGCGCGGCTTCCAGAGCAGCGGCGTTCACCTGGTGCGCGACAAGCGGCAGCTGCGCCGCCTGGTCTCACGGCTGCATCGGCCGCGGGGTTACCGCACCTACCGGCTCAAGGAATTCCTGAAGAAGCACGTCCTGCGCGGCCGCTACCACCGGGAGATGTACCGGGACTGCCCCTTCGCCGGTGCCTTCGTCCTGCAGGAGTTCCTGCCCGGCTGCCAGGGGGACTGGAAGGTGCTGGTGTTCGGCGACCGCCTCTACGCCCTGCGGCGCAGGGTCAGGCCCGGGGATTTCCGGGCCAGCGGCAGCGGGCGCTTCAGCTTCGACGATCCGCCCGCACGGGTGCTGGACTTCGCCCTGGATATCCGGCGCAGGCTGGAC
>JALUJS010000074.1 GCA_027056825.1 Candidatus Krumholzibacteriia bacterium
CAGCTGTCCCATCTCCTTGACGGTCGCCTCGGGAAACTCGGCTGTGCGGTCGATCTCCGCGGCGATGGGCGCGAGTTTCTGCCTGGCGAAATCCCGGGCCATCTGGCGGATCATCTTCTGGTTTTCGTTGAGTTGCATGAGGACTCCAGCGTGGCGATACCGGAGGTTGCGGCCTCCGGAGAGAAACGAAAAGCAGGGGTGAATCAGGCGCCGCAGAGGGCGCAGGAATCGTCTGAAACACAATAAAGGATCTTCGCAGTCATGGGAAGAAAAAACCGTCAAACCGGTGTAACCGTGTCGGTTTTGCGGGATCAGGAACCAGGGGCGCAGAGGGTCTCCGTACCCTGCGCGCCCCCTCCGGCGCCGGACTCTCCGCCGACAGGATGCCGGTTAGAAGAATCCCGCCTTGATCATGCCCAGCGACTTGACCTCGGTGGGCACCTGGGTGTGGCAGTAGTTGGGCTCCCCGGGCGTGGGATCGCACCCGGATCCGGTGGGCGGTGTGTCGCCGGTGTAGGGGGACAGGCCGTCGAAGAGCATCCACTGGCCGCTTTCGTCGTCCACACCGTAGCTGCGGTCATCGTCGGCGGCGTGATCGGGAAAGGCGACCGTCTCCACCGTGATCCAGGGGCCGCCCTCGGGACCCTGGAGCAGGTAGAGCGTGTCGCCGCCGTTGTTCAGGCTGAACCCCGCCGTCGATATCCCGTTGGCCGACTGCCAGGCCACGGCGTCCGAACCGTAGAACACGGCGGCCTCGCCGGGATCGATGACCCCGTCCAGGTGGAACCGCGGCTCCGACGCCGCCTCGTCGCGGACCCAGTAGTTCCGCAGGTCCACCGGCGCGGCGCCCGTGTTGACCACTTCGATCCACTCGTCGGACTTGTAGTCGTAGAGACCGTCGTGATCCCAGTCGGAGGCCGGGTCGGCCATCAGTTCGTTGAGCCTGACCTGGGCCGCCGCCGGCGGCGCCCAGGCGGCTGCCAGCACAAGGGCCAGCGCCAGACAGGACATGATAATGGTGCGCATGGTATGCTCACGATCCGGGAGGGTGGTGACCCCTCCGGCCGGCCGGCCGGAGGTTGCGGGGAGCATTTGCAGGAACCGGACCCCCGGAGGTGGGCATGATGTTTCGTATCGGAGTCATCGGAGCGGGAATCCACGGCGCGCGGTATCTGCGGCATGCGCTGCGCGACGTGCCGGGAATGACCGCGACGGCGCTGTGTCGCAGGAACGGGCAGGCCGGAAACGGGCTGGCCCGCGAGTTGGGCATCCGTTACCACGCGGAGGCGGACGCGCTCATCGCGGATCCTGAGGTTGACGGTGTGATCATCGCCACGCCGCCCACGGCGCATTTCACCCAGGCCAGGGCGGTGTTGGCCGCCGGCAAACCGTTGCTGCTCGAAAAGCCCATGACAGCCACCCTGGCCGAAGCGGAGGAGTTGGCCGCCTTGCCCGGCGCCCATGCGCCGGGCGTGATGCTGGCGCAAACCCTGCGCTGGAATCCGGTGATCCTGAAGGTGAAGGCATTGTGGCCGCGCCTGGGGCGGGTCCA
>JALUJS010000075.1 GCA_027056825.1 Candidatus Krumholzibacteriia bacterium
CCCGACAGCAGCGGCGTCTACACCGTGGACTTCAACAAGGCCTACAACCCGCCGTGCTGCTTCACGCCGTTCGCCACCTGCCCGCTGCCGCCTCCGGAAAACCATCTGCCGGTGGCCGTGACCGCGGGGGAGAAGGTCTGGGGGCACGGACATTGACCCGGGATCTGCGCAGCCTGTTCCTGCTGCGTGACGACGTGGTCTATCTCAATCACGGCTCCTTCGGCGCCTGCCCCCGGCCGGTATTCGCCGCCTACCAGGAGCTGCAGCGCGAACTGGAAGCCGAACCCGTCGATTTCCTGCACCGGCGCAGGACCCTGCCCGGTCGGCTGGCGGCCGTGCGGGCCCGGCTGGCGGAGTTCCTGGGCGCCGACCGCGACGAGATCGTCTTCGTCCCCAACGCCACCACCGGCCTGAACTCCGTAGCCCGCTCCCTGCATCTGGATCCGGGCGATGAGGTCCTAACCACCGACCACGAGTACGGCGCCATGGATCGCATGTGGACCTACCTGTGCGAAAAGCAGGGGGCCCGCTATGTGCGGCGGACCCTGCCGCTGCCCCTGGACGATCCCCAGGCGGTGGTCGATGCGGTCTGGGGCGGGGTGACCGACCGCACGCGCGTTCTTTTCCTCAGCCACATCACCTCGGCCTCGGGAGTGATCCTGCCCGTCGAACCCCTTGTCGCCCGCGCCGGTGCCCGCGGCATCCTGACGGTGATCGACGGGGCCCACGCGCCCGGCCAGATCGACGTGGACCTGCACGCCCTGGGTTGCGATTTCTGGGCCGGAAACTGCCACAAGTGGCTGATGGCTCCCCGCGGAACCGCGGCTCTCTACGTCCGGCGCGAGCTTCAGGATCTTGTCGAGCCGCTGGTCGTAAGCTGGGGCTGGCGCAGCGATTGGCCGGGCCCCAGTCCCTTCGTGGACCTGCTGGAATGGACGGGCACCCGGGATTACGCCGCCAGCCTGGCCGTCGCGGCGGCCTTGGACTTTCTTGCCGCGCACGACTGGCCCGCCGTGCGCCGGGAGTGTCATGCCCTCCTGCTGGAAGCGCGGCGCCGCATCCTGGACCTGACCGGACTGGAACCGCTCTGCCCGGTCGAGCCCTGGCTGGCTCAGATGGCTGCGCTGCCGACGCCGGCCGGCTCCGATCCGGATGAACTCCAGCGCGCCCTGCGCCAGGACCACCGCATCGAGATCCCGGTGACGGAGTTCGCCGGCCGGTCCTGGCTGCGCGTCTCGATCCAGGGCTACAACACCCCCGATGATATCGATCATCTCGTCTCCGCCCTCGAGGAGTTATGGTCATGAAACGATGGCTCGTATGGATTCTGGTTCCGGTACTGACCCTGGCGGCCGGATGTCACGAGATCACCGAACACGCCGTGGACACCTCGGCCCTGCCCCTGGTCGCCGGGGGCGAGGCGGTCGGCCCCCTGGCGGTCACCCACGGGGGCGTGGGCTCGCCGCCGGAGTGGTCGCCCCTGACCCAGGCGGCCGCCGACAGCGCTTTCGTCCGCCTGACAACCACCGACGACGCCCTCGACGGCGCCCT
>JALUJS010000076.1 GCA_027056825.1 Candidatus Krumholzibacteriia bacterium
TGCCCAGCCGGTCCAGGATTTCAGCAAAGGAGGGGCGACGCGGACAGGTGATTTTCCAGCACCCGGCCAGGTGCAGCTCAGTGACACCGGAGGCGGCCGATGCAATTGAATAGGTGGGAAAATCCGTCACAGTGCTTCCTCTGCCGCAGACAAGGAGTAATCATCAGTCAAGACTGATAAAAAGGGATGGCGAAAAAGTAGCGCACAACTGCGCCGTCTGTCCACAAAATTACACGAGCACCTGTTGTGCATGCTGTACTTTCCTCAAGTACCGCGCCTTTTTCCTTGACCCTGTAGTATGGTACAGGGCTTATAGTGAAAAACAAGAGGAATGATTGTGAAACCGGAAGCATTGACCATAGGAAAAGTCGCCGGTCGGGTCGGTATCGGCATCGAGACCATTCGCTATTACGAACGGAGGGAACTGATCTCCCGGCCGCCGCGAAGCCCGGCAGGCTACAGGCAGTACCCGGCAGGCACGGTCCAGCGGTTGCGATTTATCCGGCGGGCCAAGGAACTTGGTTTTTCGCTCAGGGAAATCAAGGAACTGCTGGTGCTCCAGGAAGATCCCAAGGCCACCTGCGGCGACGTCATGGAACGGGCCAGACGGAAACTCGGCGACATCGAGCAACGGATAGAAGATCTGGAGAAAATACGTCATACCTTGAAAAAACTGACCGATGCCTGTGGTGGTGACCGGGGCTCGGCCGAGTGTCCGATCATCCAGGCCATCAGTGGCGAACGATCGGGCCACAACCACGACAGGGAGGAAGACAACCAATGGATGAAATGATCTGTTATTGCCACAGCTACACGGCACAGGACCTGGAAAAAGATGTTGTCGAACACGGCAGATCACTGCTCATGGCGCGGATCATTGCCGAATCCAAGGCAGGCAACTGCAACTGTGCCGAAAATAACCCCAAGGGTCGCTGATGCCTGGCAGATGTTCGCCAGGTGGTGAACAGGGTATTGGCTGCACAGGGCAAGGCGCCGGGACTAGAAAGCCTGTAAAGGGGTCGGGCAATGCGCTTACGGGGAAGTGTGCAAAGTCGTCGCTCTTGATGAGCTAAAAAAATTCGCAATAACCGGGTCACGGTACTCCTGCCCCGGGTTTCCCCCTCTTCTCTACCCGCCCGCAAGGTTGTCCGGCAGCTGCCGGACAAAGTCCTTGATTTCGTCCCGCACCCGCCGGTAATGGCCCAAGGCCTCCTCCTCGTCTGCGGCCCCGGCAGCCAGGCGGGGTGGATCGTCAAAACCTTTATGCACCACCCGGGCCCTGCCGGGAAAGATCGGACACGACTCATGGGCGTTGTCGCAGACCGTGATGACATAGTCATACTCCTGATCGGGCAGCTCATTGATCAGTTTTGACCGGTGCCCGGAAATATCCACCCCCGCTTCGGCCATGACCTTGACCGCCAGTGGATTCATACCATGTTTTTCAATACCTGCAGACCAGGCATCAATGGTATCGCCTTTCAGATAACGGGCCCAGCCCTCGGCCATCTGGCTGCGGCAGGAGTTGCCGGTACAGAGAAAGAGTATTTT
>JALUJS010000077.1 GCA_027056825.1 Candidatus Krumholzibacteriia bacterium
GTCGTGCGGTCACGTGGACCGCAGCGGCAGCGTCATCGTCTGGGAGCAGATGGATCCCCAGGAGCAGGTCCTGTTCGACAAGCACGTGGCCGAGTTCCGGGAGCGTCATCCCGAGTTCGCGGCCTTCGACATCCAGCGCGTGCACTACCGCACCGAGGATCTGCAGACCCAGTTCCAGACCGCGGCCCTGGCCTACGGCGGCCCCAACATGGTTTACGGCCCGGCGGACAAGATCGGACCCTACCAGATCATGGGCCTGCTCATGCCCATCGGGGACCTGCTGCCACCGGAAGTGATCGCCCGCTTCGACCGTTCCGCCCTGCCGATCCTCGACGGCAAGGTCTGGGGGCTGCCCGACCAGGTCGGCAACCATCTGACGCTGGTGGCCAACAAGGCCCTGGTGGATGAGATTCCCGACAACACCGACGCCTGGGTGGCCCAGTTGCAGGACCTGACCCGGGACCTGGACGGCGACAGCAAGACCGACCAGTACGGCCTGGTGTTCAACCTGCTGGAACCTTTCTGGCTGGTGCCCTGGCTGGGCGGCTTCGGCGGCTGGGTCATGGATGACCACGCGGCGCCCACCCTGGACACCCCGGCCATGGTGGGAGCCTTGGGCTTCATGCGGCATCTGCGCGATCTGGACGTCATGCCGCAGGAATGCGATTATCCCCTGGCCGACACCATGTTCAAGACCGGCCAGGCGGCCTACATCATCAACGGGCCGTGGTCGTGGAACGGCTACCGGGAGGCGGGGCTGCAGATCGAGTTGGCGCCCATGCCCAAGGTCAGTGCCACGGGGCTGTGGCCGGCGCCCATGACCAGCGCCAAGTGCTACTCGGTGAACGCCTACCTCGATCCGGCGACGAAGGAATGCACCGCGGCCCTGCTGGCCTGGCTGACCAGCTACGAGGCTCAGGTGGACCTGGCCCGCACCCTCAGCGTGCTGCCCAGCAACCTGGAGGCCCGCAAGCTGCCGGATTTCGAGTCCGACCCGGTGATGCAGGCCAGCAACGCCCAGATCGCCAAGGGCCGCCTGATGCCCATCGTGCCGGAGATGCGGGCCATCTGGGACAGCATGCGGCCCGGCTACCAGAGCGTGATGAACGGGGAGATGACGCCGCAGGAAGCGGCGGCGTTCATGCAGAAGCGTGCGGTGGACGCCATCGCCCGCATGCGGGAATAGGAGGAACGGATGAGCCTCAGCCGCTCCCAGTCGCGTCTTGCGTTCTGGTTCCTGCTGCCGGCGGCCGTCGTGCTGTTGGCGGTGGTGGCCTATCCCTTCCTGTTCAACGTCTACGTCTCGCTGACCAACTGGAACATGTACCACTTCCGGGATCCGCAGCTGAAGGGCTTCATGCACTACGCGCGGATCTTCACCGAGCCGGACTTCTACCACATCTTCGGCAAGACCATCGCCTGGACGGTGATCAATCTGGTCTTCCACTTCACCCTGGGCCTGGGCGCGGCCCTGTTGCTGAACCGCAAGCTGCCGGGCCGCAACCTCTACCGCGCCCTGCTGATCCTGCCCTGGGCGGTGCCGCAGTACAT
>JALUJS010000078.1 GCA_027056825.1 Candidatus Krumholzibacteriia bacterium
GCCGAATGCCTGCTGGACGGCGAGACCATCGTCGATGCGCGCACGGAGATCGGTTACATCCACCGTTGCTTCGAGAAGGAGGCCGAGGATCACACCTGGGCCCAGGTCATGCCCTACACCGACCGCCTCAACTACTGCTCGGCCATGCTGAACAACAGCATCTACGCCTCGGCGGTGGAGAAGATGTTCGACATCGAGCCGACACCGCGCTGCCAGGCCATCCGGGTCATCGTGGGCGAGCTGAGCCGGATCATCGACCACCTTGTCTGCTGCTGCACCAACCTGGTGGACCTGGGCGCCCTGACCAACTACTGGTACCTGTACAACGTGCGCGAGAGCATCTACCAGAGCCTGGAGAAGCTCTGCGGGTCGCGCCTGACCACCAACTACGCCCGCATCGGGGGCATGAGCCACGACCTGTACGACGGGTTCGCGGACGAGATCCG
This sequence comes from Candidatus Krumholzibacteriia bacterium, assembly GCA_027056825.1. Lineage (GTDB taxonomy): Bacteria > Krumholzibacteriota > Krumholzibacteriia > LZORAL124-64-63 > LZORAL124-64-63 > JAHJTW01. The sequence continues at coordinate 447 of JALUJS010000078.1, forward strand.
CGTCAAGCTCGGCGAGATGGAGCAGGGCGTCGACGACGTGATGAAACTGGTGGCCCGCAACCGCATCTTCCTGGACCGCACCGTGGGCGTGGGGGCCATCAGCACGGCCGAGGCCCTCGACTGGGGCTACACCGGCCCGACCCTGCGGGCCACGGGCCTGGCCTGGGACCTGCGCAAGGAAGCCCCCTACTGGGGCTACGACCAGTACGAGTTCGAGGTGCCCACCGGCGTCAACGGGGACACCCACGACCGCATCATGGTGCGCATGGCCGAGATGATCCAGAGCCGGCGCATTATCCTGCAGGCCCTGGAGAACATCCCCGACGGCCCGGTGGACGTGGACGACCGGCGCGTGATCCTGCCCCCCAAGGAAGAGGTCTACGGGAGCATCGAAGGGGTCATGAACCAGTTCAAGCTGATCTACGAGGGGATCCAGGTGCCCGCCGGCCGGGGCTACGGCTTCGGCGAGGGCGCCAACGGCGAGCTGGGCTTCTACTGCATCTCCGACGGGACGGGCCATCCGTACCGCATGAAGGTGCGGCCGCCCTGTTTCCCGATCTTCTCGTCCTACACCCGCCTGATCAAGGGCGGGATGATTCCCGACGCCATCGCGGTGCTCGGGAGCCTGAACATCATCGCCGGCGAGCTGGACCGGTGACCAGGACCGAAAAGGACCGCACGAGGAAGGTTGCAAGCCGATGAACAAGCCGGTATCCCCAGGCAACGACCTGAAGCCCAGCGCCGAGACGGCCGCGCGGATCGACGCTCTGGTGGCGCGCTATCCCAATCCGCCCAGCGCCCTGATGCCGAGCATCTGGGCCATCATGGACGAACTGGGCCATGTGCCGCCGGCCGGCGTGGACCTGCTGACCGAGAAGCTGGGCGTGACCCGGGCCCGGGTGCACGAGGTGCTCTCGTTCTACACCATGTTCCGCACCGAGCCCCAGGCCGACCACGTGCTGCAGGTCTGCCACAACATCAGCTGCCACATCATGGGCGCGCGGAACATCATCGCCCACCTGGAGAAGCGGCTGGGCATCCGGCTCGGCGAGACGACCCCCGACGGCAAGTTCGCCCTGGAGGGCGTCGAGTGCCTGGGGGCCTGCGGCATGGGGCCGTGCCTGCAACTGGGCAAGCATCTCTACGAGCACCTGACGCCCGAGCGCGTCGACGAGATCCTCGAGAGCCTGCGGCGCGGCGAGATCCCGCGGGCCGACACCGAGCGGGAACTGGAGGCCTAAGGTGAAGGAATACAACATCCTGTCCTCGCGTTTCGGGCGCCCCGACGGCCACAAGCTGGCGGTCTACGAACAGGAGGGCGGCTACAAGGCCCTGCGCGCGGTGCTGGAGCAGAACGATCCGGCCGCGGTGCGCGAGACGGTCAAGGAGTCGGGCCTGCGGGGGCGCGGCGGCGCGGGCTTCCCCACCGGCGTCAAGTGGGGCTTCGTGCCCCAGGGCGCCGAGGAGGTCTACTTCTTCGTCAACGCCGACGAGAGCGAGCCGGGCACCTTCAAGGATCGCTTCCTGCTGGACTACGATCCCCACCAGACCCTCGAAGGCACCATCATCAGCAGCTTCGCGGTGCAGGCCCACCTGGCCTTCATCTACATCCGCGGCGAGTTCGGCTGGCTGGTGGACCGCGTGCAGGCGGCGGTGGACGAGGCCTACGCCGCCGGGTACCTGGGCCGGAACATCCTGGGCAGCGGCTTCGACCTCGAGGTCATCGTGCACAAGGGCGCCGGAGCCTACATCTGCGGCGAGGAGACCGGGCTGATCAACTCGGTGGAGGGACGCAAGGGCCAGCCGAGCATCAAGCCCCCGTTCCCGGCGGTGGCCGGCTTCCTGGGCAAACCCACCATCGTCAACAACGTGGAGTCGGTGGCCTCGGTGCCGTGGATCATCACCCACGGTCCGGAGGCCTACCGCGCCTTCGGCACGGAGAAGTCCCCGGGCACCAAGCTGTTCTCTGTCAGCGGACCGGTGAAGAAACCCGGCGTCTACGAGATTCCCCTGGGCCTGCCCTTCCGCGAGTTCTTCCACGACTGGCTCGGCGGGATGGTCGAGGGCGAGAAGCTGAAGGCCGTGATCGTGGGCGGCAGCTCGGTGCCCGTGCTGCCGGCCGACGAGGTCATGAACGTCAACCTGGACTACGAATCCCTGCAGCAGGCCGGAACCATGCTCGGCTCCGGCGGGATGATCGTCATTCCCGAGAGCTGCGACATGGTGGAGCTGATCCAGGTGCTGATGCACTTCTACTACGACGAGTCCTGCGGCCAGTGCACGCCGTGCCGCGAGGGCACCGGCTGGCTGCACCGCATCGTCCGCCGCCTGCGCGGCGGGGAGGGGACGGACGCCGATCTCGGCCTGCTCGAGCACGTCTGCAACGGCATGGCGGGCTTGACCATCTGTCCCCTGGCCGACGCGGCCGTGATGCCCATGCGCAGCTTCCTCGGCAAGTTCCGGCCCGAGTTCGAGGCCCTCATCCAGGAGACCGCCGCCGCCGGTGCGCAGACCCGCTGGCCGCGCGGCGAGCAGGAGTGATTCCATGGCCAAGTTGACCATCGACGACCAGGAATACGAGTTCCCCGACGGGACCAGCCTGTTCGACGCCTGCCGCCAGGCGCGCGGGGAGGCCCTGCCGCATTTCTGCTACCACCCGGACCTGCCGGTGGCCGGCGTGTGCCGCCTGTGCCAGGTCGAGGTGGAGGGGATGCCCAAGCTGACCATCGCCTGCAACACCACCGTCCGCGACGGCATGGTCGTCCATACGCGTAGCGAGCGGGTGAACAAGGCCGTGCAGCAGGTGCTGGAGATGCACCTGATCAACCACCCGGTCGACTGCCCCATCTGCGACCAGGCGGGCGAGTGCGGGCTGCAGAACCAGTACATGCAGTACGGGCTGTACGAATCGAAGGTCCCCATGGCGGCCAAGGTCAAGAAGCACAAGGCCAAGGTCATCGGACCCTATGTCATCCTGGACCAGGAGCGCTGCGTGCTGTGCAGCCGCTGCGTGCGCTTCTGCAACGAGGTCACCGGCACCGGCGAGCTGGGCATCTACAACCGCGGCGACCGCGCGGAACTGGACGTGGCGCCGGGCGTGGAGCTGGACAACAACTACAGCATGAACACCGTGGACATCTGCCCGGTGGGGGCCCTGACCAGCCGCGACTTCCGCTTCGCCAAGCGGGTCTGGATGCTCAAGAACACGCGCGGGGTGTGCCCCGGCTGCGCCACCGGCTGCAACGTGCGCATCGACCACGAGGGCGGCCGGGTGTACCGCCTCAAGCCGGTCTACAACCCCGAGGTCAACGGCCGCTGGATGTGCGACCGCGGGCGCATGACCTACAAGGAACTCCACGACGAGCGGCGCCTGCTGCGGCCATTTGCCGGCGGCCGGGAGGCGGCCTGGACGGCGGCCTCGGTCGCCCTGGCGGACCTGCTGAGGGACGGTGGCTTCTCACTGGTGGTGGTGGGTCCCCGGGCCTCGCTGGAGGAGATGTTCCTGGCCCGGAAATTGGCCCCGGCCGACGCCGTGGTGGGCGGGCCTGCGGACCTTGACCGCGGCGAGGGGGACGACCTGCTGCTCGACGGCGACCGCACTCCCAATCGCGGCGGCCTGAAGACCCTGGGCATTCCCGAACCGGCGGCGGCCGACCTCGCCGCCAGGATCACGGCGGCCTCCGGACCGGTGCTGGTCCTGGGCGGCGAACCGGGCCGCGACGCGGGGGTGGCCGCGGCCCTCGCCGGCTGCGGCGGGCTGGTCGTGATCGCCACCCATGACGGCCCGTCGGTCCAGGCGGCGGCAGTCGCCCTGCCGGGCGCGGCCTGGGCGGAGCAGGCCGGGGTGTTCGTCAACCGGCAGGGACGCTGGCAGGGATTCGCCCAGGCCGTCGCACGACCCGGCGCCGCGCGCGAAGGCTGGAGGATCCTGGCCGAGCTGGCGGGCCTGGCCGGCGTGGAAACCGCCCCGCAGAGCCTCCGCGCGCTGCGGAAGGAAATCGTCGATACCGTTTTGTCCGAAGGGGAACTGGATATGGACCGGATGCCCGAAACGGGTTTCGTCCCCGGCGGGGGTGAACGATGACCATCGTCTACGAAGCGCTGGCCAAGATCGGCTTCATGTTCGCCGTCATCATGGGCATGGTGGTGGTCCTGATCTGGATGGAGCGCAAGGGCGCCGCCTACATCCAGGACCGCACGGGGCCCAACCGCGCCGATATCCTGGGCGTGCGCATGGCCGGCCTGATCCATCCGCTGGCCGACGTGTTCAAGCTCCTGTTCAAGGAGGACGTCACGCCCGCCAACCGGCATCGCGCCCTGTACAACCTGGCGCCCTGGCTGGTGATGACCGTCGCCCTGAGCACCTACGCCGTGATCCCCTTCGGGGACTTCCTGACCGTGGCGGGCCGCCGCGTCTCCCTGGTCGTGGCCGACCTGGACGTGGGCATGCTCTACATCCTGGCCATCGCGAGCCTGGGCACCTACGGCGTGGTCATGGCCGGCTGGGCCGCGGGCAACAAGTTCACCTTCCTGGGCGGTCTGCGCGCCACGGCCCAGATGATCAGCTACGAGGTGAACATGGGCCTGGCCCTGCTGGGCCTGATGCTGGTGTTCGGCAGCCTGCGGGTGACCGACATCGCCGCCGGACAGGCCGCGCTGCTGTGGGGCTTTTTGCCCAAGTGGGGCGTGGTCGTCCAGCCCCTGGGTTTCCTGCTGTTCATCACCACGGTGTACGCCGAGACCAACCGCAACCCCTTCGACCTGCCCGAGGGCGAGTCGGAGATCGTGGCCGGCTACCACCTGGAATACAGCTCCATGAAATTCGCCCTGTTCTTCATGGCCGAGTATGCGCACATGGTGGTGGGCGCGGCCCTGATCGCCACGCTCTATTTCGGCGGTTACCAGGTGCCCTGGCTGCCGCGCCCGGCGCTGGAGGCCCACGCCGGCATGCTGCTGACCGGGACCCTGGTCTTCACGGTGATCATGTCCCTGCTCATCGCCCTGGCTTTCCTGCGGCGGGCCGGACGCGAGCGGGGGAAATTCGGCGACGCGCGCGACCGCGAGCCGGCCCTGGGTGCGGGGCTGTGGCTGATCATCGCCCTGGCCGCCGCCGCCGGGCTGCTGCGCAGTCCCTGGAC
>JALUJS010000079.1:0-1205 GCA_027056825.1 Candidatus Krumholzibacteriia bacterium
CCGTATGGCAGCACCGGGTGGCCGGACCCTTCTTCCGCGTCTACACCAACGAGGACATGGCGGGAGTCGAGATCGCCTCGGGCTTCAAGAACATCATCGCCCTGGCCGTGGGCATGGCCGACGGGCTGGGCACCGGCGACAACACCCGCGGCGTGCTCATGACCCGCGGCCTTGCGGAACTGGCCCGGCTGGGCGAGGTCCTTGGCGCGCGCCCCGAAACCTTCTTCGGTCTGGCCGGAGTGGGGGACATGATCACCACCTGTATCAGCCACCACTCCCGCAACCGCAATTTCGGCGAGGCCGTCACCCGGGGCGACCGGTCGCCCGAGGCCCTTCTGGCCGACCAGGTCCAGGTGGTCGAGGGTGTCCACATGGCCCAGGCGGCCTTGAAGCTCGGCATCAAGCATGGAATCGAACTTCCTGTTACCAAACAGGTTCATGATGTGCTATTCTCCGGCAAACCTCCGCGCCAGGCGATGCGGGAGTTGATGGAAAGGGAGCTGCGTTCCGAACGGTAAGGATCCGCGCAGGGATGGGTCGGACATGAAGCAGGACAAGCCCAGCAAGCTGTACTACTCGATCAGCGAGGTCGCCGCGGAGACCGGGGTCAAGGCCCACGTGTTGCGCTACTGGGAAACGGAATTTCCCACCCTCCGGCCCAAGAAGACCCGTTCGGGGAGCCGCCGCTACCGCCGCAAGGACATCGACGAGATCCTGGCCATCAAGAATCTCCTGTACGAGGAGGGCTTCAAGATTGCCGGAGCCCGGAAGATGCGCCGCCAGGCCCACGCGCGCACCCAGCCGGCTGCTTCCACCCAACTCGATCTGGGTTTCGCCGGCATGGATCAGACGGCGCAACTTTCGGCCGTCAGGGACGAACTGCGGGAGATCCTGAAGCTGGTGCGCGCCCTGGGCGGCAAGGCCGATTCCGGCCACGGCTGACCGCTTTTCCCTTGTCGAAGCTGCAGGCGGATATTACATTGTCCGCCCGGATCCCCCGGGGTCTTCGGACCCGAGAAATCCTGGTCGGGACGTGGCGCAGTCCGGTAGCGCACTTGCATGGGGGGCAAGGGGTCGCGAGTTCAAATCTCGCCGTCCCGACCATCTTCGATTCACCGGCTGCGGCCGGTTTTTTGTTTGCCGTTGAAGAAGCCCACCGCCTGCTGTATCCTCCCCGGGAACCAACGAACGGCAAGGGACGCCAT
>JALUJS010000079.1:1215-5582 GCA_027056825.1 Candidatus Krumholzibacteriia bacterium
ATTCTCCCCGCCTACAACGTCGCCCGCCACCTGCCCGACCTGGTCCGCGACCTCAAGGCCGCCCAACCGGGGATGCGGATCCTCGTCGTGGACGACGGCAGCGCCGATGAGACCGCCGCGGTGGCCGCAGGCCTGGATGTGGATCTCATCCGGCACGACGTCAACCGGGGCAAGGGCGCGGCCCTGATGACGGGTTTCGCCTGGGCCCTGGAGCAGGGGCTGGAGCGGGTGTTCACCATGGACGCGGACGGCCAACACCTGCCGCGGGAAATGGCCGCCTTCCTGGAGGCCATGGACGCCACCGGCGCCGACGTGATCGTAGGGACGCGCATGGACAGGACCGGGGACATGCCCTGGATCCGGCGCATGACCAACCTGTTCACCAGCAGCGTGGTCAGCCGACTGGCCGGCAGCCGGATTCCCGATTCCCAGAACGGGTTCCGCCTGTTCCGCACGGCCTGCCTGGAGGGCCTGGAAGCCCGCACCACGCGGTTCGATTTCGAGTCCGAGATCCTGGTGCGCCTGGGCCGGGCCGGCGCCCGCATCGGCTCGGTCCCGGTCACCAGCGTATACGCCGACGAACGCAGTTCCATCAATCCCTTCGTGGACACCGCGCGCTTCTTCCGGCTGGTGTTCCACCTGTACCTGACCCGCAACCGGGGAAAGCGACCATCGCGATGACGAAGTCCCAGCCTGAACGCCACGTCCTGATCACCAACGACGACGGCATCGACGCCCACGGTCTGGCCGTGCTGGAAGAGACCATCAGGTCCATGCCCGGGTTCCGGGTCACGGTGGTCGCGCCCAGCGACCAGCAGAGCGCCTCCAGCCACAGCCTGACGCTGACCTCCCCGCTGCGGATCCTCGACCGCGGCGACGGTCGCTACGCGGTCACCGGCACGCCCACCGACACCGTTTTGGTGGCCATGGAGAAGATCCTGCGCAGCGATCCGCCGGACATCGTCCTGAGCGGGATCAACCACGGCCCGAACATGGGCGAGGACGTCATCTATTCCGGCACCGTGGCCGCGGCCATGGAGGGCACCATGTTCGGCCTGCCCAGCTACGCCTTCTCCCTCGCGGCCTGGCACCCCACCGATTTCAGCGGTGCTGCCGAGTTCCTGCGCCGCATGCTGCCGTCGCTGCTGGAGTTCCCGCTGGCCAAGGGCTCCCTGCTGAACATCAACATCCCCGACGGCCCCCCGCACGCCATCGGTGGCGTGCGGGTGACACGGCTGGGCAGCCGGGTCTATCAGAACGTCATCACCGACCAGGTGGATCCCCACGGGCGTCCCTACCTGTGGATCGGGGGTCAAGGCCCCACCTGGGAACGCGAACAGGGCACCGACTATTCCAGCGTCGAGGAGGGGTTTGTCAGCATCACCCCCCTGATGGTGGACCTGACCCACTACGACATGATGCAGCAGATGAAGGCCCTGGAGAGGGACGGGCTGCCCGATGCGTAATTTCGCCGTGGCCCGCCGCCGCATGGTGCGCGAGCAGCTGGCGGCCGCCGGGGTTGCCGACCGCCGCGTGCTGGCGGCCATGGAGGAGGTCCCCCGCCATCTCTTCGTGCCCAAACTGCTGCGGCACCGGGCCCACCAGCCGTGCGCCCTGCCCATCGGCTACGGCCAGACCATCAGCAAACCTTTCACGGTCGGCCTGATGAGCGCCCTGCTGGAACTCCGCGGCCACGAGCAGGTCCTGGAGATCGGCACCGGGTCCGGCTACCAGGGCGCCGTGCTGTCCCGGCTGGCCGCCGCGGTGATCTCGGTGGAGCGCATCGCGCCCTTGGCCGCACGGGCCCGGCGCACCCTGGCCGAGTTGTCCTACGACAACATCACCGTCCTGGCCCACGACGGGGTATGCGGTCTGGCCGACTTCGCCCCCTTCGACGCCATCATGGTGACCGCCTGCGCGCCCTACCTGCCCCCGCTGCTGGTCTCCCAGCTTGCGGACGGGGGCTACCTGCTGATCCCCGTCAGCAAGGGCAGGGAACAGATCCTGTACCGCTACCGCCGCCAGGGCAACGAGGTCCTCATCGAGCAATCGGTGTCCTGCCGCTTCGTGCCCCTGCTGCCCGGCGTGGAGGAGGGAGCCGAGCAGGAGGAAATCCTGGACGCCGACATCGCCCCGGACTCCGACGTAACCGGGGGGCCGGGCCGGGAGGAACATCTTGCGTGAACAGCTGCTCGCCCACCTGAACACCCTGCCGCCACCGGTGGCGGTCTTCTGCATCGCCATGTTGCCGATCTTCGAACTGCGTGGCGCCATCCCCGCCGGCTACGCCATGGGCATGGATCAGACCTGGCTGATCTACCTGTTGGCCGTGGCGGGAAACTTCGTGCCCGTGGTGCCCATCCTGCTGCTTCTGGACCCCATCGAGCGGCACCTGCGGCGTTTCGCGGTGATCGACCGCTTCCTGGACTGGCTGTTCCAGCGCACCCGCAAACGCAGCGCCGTCATCCAGAAATACGAGAGCCTGGGCCTGATCCTCTTCGTGGCCATCCCCGCCCCGATGACCGGCGCCTGGACCGGCGCCATTGCCGCCTACCTCTTCAAACTTCCCTTGCGGTTGGCCATTCCTTGTATCATTTTGGGCATCCTGATCGCCGGAGTGGTGGTCACGCTGGTTTCGCTGGGGGTGGTGAACCTCTGGTAGCAGCAGGGTTTCCATGGTTCGGGGCGTAGCGCAGCCCGGTTAGCGCGCCTGCTTCGGGAGCAGGAGGTCGGGAGTTCAAATCTCCCCGCCCCGACCATTTTCCATCAAGCCGCCGCAGGGCGGCTTTTCTGTTTGCCCGGGCCTTCCGCTGGCCTAGACTGCTGACAGCAGTTCCACTTTCAACCCTGACCCGGAGAGAGCGCCATGACCCACAGCGAACGTGTCGCCGCCGCCATTCGCGCCATTCCCGACTTTCCCAAGCCCGGGATCCTGTTCCGGGACATCACGCCGGTGATGGAAGACCCGGAGGCGTTCGCCGCGGCCATGGCCGGGTTGAGCGGGCTTGTGGCCGATGCGGGGTGGGACAAGATCGCCGCCATCGAGGCCCGGGGCTTCCTCTTCGGCGCGCCGCTGGCCAGGGAGGCCGGCAAGCCCCTGGTGCTGGTGCGCAAGGCGGGCAAACTGCCGGGCGAGACCCGGAGTGTCAGCTACGACCTGGAGTACGGACAGGCCGCCATCGAGGTGCCTTCCGGCAGCCTCCGGACCGGCGACCGGGTGCTGATCATCGATGACCTGCTGGCCACCGGCGGCACCGCGGGTGCGGCGGCGGAACTGGTCACCGCCGCAGGTGCGGAGGTGGCCGGGTTCGGCTTCCTGGTGGAGCTGGACGACCTGGGGGGAAGGTCCGTTCTGGGGCCGCTGGGTCCGGTTTTTTCCCTTGTGCACTATTGAGCCCGCCTCTATTTTGGCCACCGCATCGGTGCCCCCGTAGCTCATCCGGATAGAGCGCAGGATTCCTAATCCTGAGGCAGTGGGTTCGAGTCCCGCCGGGGGTACCAGCGCCTCAATCGGCCGGGGCCATGACGCCGTCCGTGCTTCCACCGGCCCGGACCAGGGCTGCCCCGCCGGCCTGCTCCTGCAATCCGTTCCAGAACCACAGATCGAAGTGTTCCGTGTTGTCCGCCAGCCGGTAGTTGGCGCGGAAGGTGTTGCGGAAGGAGGCGGGGAAGATCTCCTCGTGGGGGGGATACCAGTTGGCCTTGGCGAAGGGTTCCTGCCCCCGCGGCACCAGCCACAGCTGCACTCGGCCCGATTGCAGGGCCTCATAGGTGCGCCGGGAGAGGGGGCGGCCGGCCAGGCAGCGGTCCATCACCGAGATGGGATCGATCAGGACGGGCTGATCGGCGAACGCCAGCAGGGGGCGGATCCAGGTCTCACGGAAGGCCGCGTTCTCGCCGCCGCAGGCCATGGCGATGGTCAGCCCGTCGTACCGGTCCATGACGCCGCGCACCTCCTCGGCCAGGTCGGTGGCGTTGCCGAGTTCCCAGGCCACCAGCCGCGTCGAGCGGTAACCCGTCACGGTTCCGGCCAGGATCAACGTCAGCACCGCGGCCACCGCCACCGATCCGGTGCGGGGCGCGCCCGCCATGCCCGGTCGGCGGTTGAGTTCCCGCTCCCGGCGCCAGGCGTTCGCCGCGAGGATCACCATGGGCGGAACCAGGGGCATGAGATGCACGGGTCCCGCACCGGGTTTCGCGGCCACCACGAGGGTGGGCAGAAGCGCGGCCAGCAGGGACAGGATCGAGGCCCGCTCCCTGAGCCACAGTTCCAAGGGACGGGGAGACCAGGCCACCAGGGCGATCCAGGGCAACAGCATCAGGAAGGCGTAGCGCAGGGTCAGCGGAAGATCCGCGGTCACCAGGCC
>JALUJS010000080.1 GCA_027056825.1 Candidatus Krumholzibacteriia bacterium
CAGCTTTCAGGACCCTGGCCCGCACGCCCAGGGGCATGTGGATCACCCGGCTGTCCCAGCGGCCGTCGAAACTCCCCGCTTCCCGGGCCAGCCGTATGACGCGAACGCCCCGGACCAGGGCCAGGGAGGCCAGCCGGGGCATGCCGAGTTCCAGATCCCCCTCCCGGGCCTCGACCAGCAGGGCCACGTCCGGAGGGGGATCCAGTTCCTTTTCCGCGTCTTCCAGGGTCTGTCGCCAGTTCACATGGCAGCCGGGATCGAGTCGGGCGAGGATCTCCCCGGTCACGGAACCGGCGCCGCCGACCAGCAGGACTCGTGGTTTCCGCCCGCTCTCCATGGCCGCATCCTTATCCCGCATTATTGAATCGCTGCGCGATCCCGCAAGGCGATTCAATAATGTGGGTTAGCCCGCCGGTTGTGCCCGGCTCTCCACCCGGTCCTGGATCCGGGCACGAAAAAAAAATGGGGACCGGCCGCCGGATGAGAGAACCTCGCCCTGATTCCCCCTGGCGAAACCGGCCCCCGTATTGTCAGTCAGCATCCCATCGAGGCCGCGATAGTTGTTGCTCAAATCGATAAGGGTTCCCATACAAACTGGACCCTGACTGAACCTGCCGGGGCTCGGTGTTCCCGTCCGCTCCCCCACGAGGCACATCATATGATTGCAGTTATCATGCCACACCAGAATTTTTCTTAAAATTTATATACCTAACGTTTTCAATAAGTTATGATGTCATTGTGGTATCGCGTCACCTGGATGCCTCGGGACTGCATCAAATTTGAGGCAGCTCGTGTCCCTGAATGACAATGTAACTTCCAATTTCACAACAGGTTGCTTGAGCCTCAATTTTGAGGCAGCAATTATCGGAATTTTGCTTATTTTACATAACTTTATCTAAATTCTTCAGACGAAATATCTAGCTGCTTCATCTTTTTCTGGAATTGCTGGCGCGTCATGCCGCTGATCTCGGCGGCATGGGTCACGTTTCCTCCCGTCTCGGTCAGCCGGGAGGTCACGAATTGCCGCTGGAAATCCTCCAGGGCCTCCTTGTACCGCAACGTACGCCCTGACTCGGCCGGCCGGTCCCGCAGCCCCCCCGCGAGGTCGCCGAGGGTGATGGTCGAGCCCTCGCACTCGATCACCGCCACCTCGATGCGGTTGCGCAGCTCGCGGACATTGCCTTTCCAGGGGTCGGACAGCAATCGCTGCATGGCCGCCGGCGAGAAGCCGTCGATCTGTTTGCGGAACTCGCGGCAGAACTGGGCCAAAAAGTGCATGGCCAGCGGCTCGATATCCCCGGGCCGCTCCCGCAGGGGCGGCACGTGGATGCGGTAGCGGTCCAGGCGGTAGTACAGGGCCTCCCGGAAGGTTCCCCTCTCCACGGCGCGTTCCAGATCCTCGCTGGTGGCCGCCAGCAGCCGGCAGGTCAGGGGCAATTCCAGGTTCTCGCCCACCCGGTTGAAGACCTTCTCCCCGATGGCCCGCAACAGGGCCACCTGGAAATCCACCGGGCTCTCCCCGATCTCGTCCAGGAAGAGGTGACCGCCCGCGGCCTGCTCCATCTTGCCCACGCGGGCCTTGTCCGCCCCGGTGAAGCTCCCGCGCGCGTGGCCGAAGATCTCCGACTCGATGAGCTCGGCCGGGATGGCGCCGCAGTTCATGCCCAGGAAGGGTTTGTTGCGCCGCCCGCTCTCGGCGTGGATCCGCCGGGCGATCATCTCCTTGCCCACGCCCGATTCCCCGGTGATCAGGACGGTGGTGTCCAGGGGCGCGACCTTGCGGATCCTATCGAGGATGGCGAAGGTCTTGTCGTCCCCGGCGATGAAGTTGCCCGTCAGGCGCCCGACCTCATCGGCCAGGCCGCGCACCGCGTGCCGACCCTGTCGCACGGCCAGGGCCTGGGTGATCAGGTTGTCGAGCTGGGATACGTCTGCGGGCTTGGTGACGTAATGGAAGGCGCCGCGCTTGATGGCCCGGACCACGGTCTGGATATCCCGCGCCCCCGAAAGCATGATGATCACCGGGGGATCATCCAGGGCGCGCAACCGCTCCAGGGTTTCCAGCCCGTCGATGTGTCCCGGCCCGAACCCCACGTCCAGCAGGACCACGTCGGGGGCGAACTCCTCGGCCGACTTCAGACCCGCCTCCCCGTCGTAGGCCACCTCCACCACCATGGCGGCGGCGAACACCGCACCCAGGTCGGAACAGAAGTCGCGGTCGTCGTCGATGATCAGCAGGCGTCCCCGTCCGGGCATGATAGGGTAGGGTCCTTTCGCGTCACGATATCAGCTTGTCCATGAGAGCCCGCAACTTGCGCACGTCGTTCCATGTGTCCCGCTTGGCGGCGGGGTTGCGCAACAGGTACGCAGGATGATAGGTCACCATGACCGGAATATCCTGGTAAAAATGCACATCCCCGCGCATGCGGCTCAGCGAGGTGGAGGTGCGCAACAGGGTCTGGGCCGCCACCCGGCCCAGGCAGCAGATCACCCGGGGGCGGATGATGGCCAGCTGCCGGCGCAGGTGCGGCTCGCAGGCCAGGACCTCCGGCGGCAGGGGATCGCGGTTGTCCGGCGGGCGGCACTTGAGGATGTTGCCGATGTAGACCTCCTCGCGGGCCAACCCGATGGCCGCCAGGATCTTCGTCAGCAGTTGCCCGCTGCGCCCGACGAAGGGCTCGCCCTGCAGGTCCTCGTCCCGCCCCGGGGCCTCGCCGATGATCATCAGGTCGGCCCGCGGACTGCCGGCGCCGAAGACGGTGTTGGTGCGGGTGGCGTGCAGACCGCAGGCGGTGCAGGGAAGCACCTCGGCGCGCAGGGCGTCCAGGGCGGCGACCGGATCATCTGGCGCCGGACCGGACAGGGCGCCGGTCGCGTCGGCGTCGGCCAGGCCCAGGTCACACATGGTCTTCTGCTCGGCCCGGCGGTCGGCGATGGCCTTCAGGGCGCGGTCGGCGAAGGCGGCGCATTCGGCGGCGAAAGGATCGTCGTCGGCCGGCGCGGTCACAGGCGTGGCAGGCGCGGCCGGTGCGGCCGGTGCGGCGGGTTCAGGGCTTTTGCCCGGTGTGGCGGGCGCGGTGGGCGCGGCGGTTCCTGCCGCAGGCGCTGCCGCCTCGGCAGGAGGCGCGGGAACCTGCTCGGAAACCGCGGGCGCGCCCTCGTCCAGGAACCAGCCCGACCCGTCCGGATCGTGCTGACCGATCCACTTCAGCAGCTCGGCCGCCACCGCGGCGCGGGAATCCTCGCGCGGCGCGCTCACGCCGACGCCCCCGGCACCGCGGCCAGGCGGTCCAGCAGGGCGGCCGCCAGCGCGGGCTTGGCCGCCGGGTCGCTGCGCCACAGCACACCCTCCGGGCCCATCAGCACCACCGTGTGCTCCACGTCCCCGAATCCCGCGCCTGCGGCGGTGGGGTCGTTGGCCACGATGAAGTCCATGTTCTTGGCCCGCAGCTTGGCCAGGGCGCGCTCCTCGACGTCCGAGGTCTCCAGCGCGAACCCCACCACCTTCAGGCCCACGGGAGCCGCCGCGGGGACCACCTCGCCCAGGATGTCCGGGTTGCGGGTCATCTGCAGGGACCACCCGGTGCCAAGGTCTTCCTTCTTGAGTTTGCCGGCGGCCCGCTCCGCCGGGGCGAAGTCCGCCACCGCAGCTGCCATGACCAGCCACTCCGCTCCACCGGCCAGGGCGTCGGCCACGGCTGCGGCCATCTCCTGCGCGGTGGTCACGGGGATAAAGCCCGCCAACCCCCGGGGCGAGGGCAGGGCCGTGGGACCGGAGATCAATGTGACCCGGGCGCCGCGCTGGACGGCGGCCGCGGCCAGGGCGTATCCCATGTGGCCGGAGCTGCGGTTGGCGATGTAGCGCACCGGATCGATGGGCTCATGGGTTGGGCCGGCGGTGATCACCACGCGGCGGCCCGACCAGGGGGACGGGACCGGCGCGGGAAATTCGACCTCGCGCACAGGCAGCCCCGCCGCCACCTTCCTGACCGCCTGCAGGATCTCCTCCGGTTCGCTCATGCGCCCCGGCGCGGTGGTGCCGCAGGCCAGCCAGCCCTCGCCGGGCCCCACCAGCGTGGCGCCGCGCTCGCGCAGCACCTCGCAGTTGGCCCGGGTCGCCGGGTGCCGCCACATGGCGTCATTCATGGCCGGGGCCACCACCAACTCACCCTCGAAGGCCACCAGCAGGGTCGAGACGATGTCGTCGGCGATGCCGCAGGCCGCCTTGGCCAGGATGTCCGCGGTGGCCGGAGCCACCACCGCGATATCCGCCCAGCGGGCGTACTCGATATGATCGAGGGGTTCGCTCTGCCCCTCGCCCCACAGGTCGGTGGCCACAGGCGCCCCGGTGAGCGCCTGCAGGGTCACCGGCCCGACGAAGCGGGTGGCCGCGGGGGTCATGGCCGCACGCACGGAAAAACCCGCCTGCTGCAGCAGGCGGGCCAGGAAACAGCTCTTGTAGGCGGCGATGCCGCCGGTGACCATCAGCAGAACGCGCGGGGCGGCGGTATCACCGGAGGCCATGAACTACTCCTCTTCCTGCTCCCTCTCCAGACGCAACTGGCGGGCGCGCTCCTTGGCGTCATAGTACTCGACCTTGCCGGCGATCAGGCGCTCCACGGCCAGGGAAGTGATCTTGCCCGGAACCTGGACGTTGAAAGTGCGGGCCCGCTCGTTGAGGCGGCGCGCCTCCAGGGCGGCGATCTTGATGGCCTCGAACTTGTTGGGGATCAGTTCGGTCACCTTGTGGCGCGGAATGTAGGTCATGCGGCTTTCCTCGCGATCGATCGAAGGGAAAACGATGCACGGCGGGGACTGCGCGGCTCCCGGCCATGGCTTCTGCAACCGGTAAACTATAGGGGATTTCAGGGAAAAAGCAAGCCCGCCGCCTCTTGCGAGACGGCGGGCCATCTATCAACCCGTGGGCTGATTCTGCGACCTACCAGCGACCGCCGCCGCCACCGCCGTAGCCGCCGCTGTTGCGGCGGGGACGATCCTGGGCCTCGTTGACGCGCAGCGCGCGGCCGCCCATCTCCTTGCCGTCCAGGGCCGAAATCATGCCCTGCATGGCGTCGTCGTCCACCTCGATGAATCCGAAGCCACGGGGACGGCCCGTCTCGCGGTCGTTGATCAACGCGACGGAGTGCACGGTTCCGTGCTCGCCGAACATCTGGGTCACTTCGTCCTCGGTCGCGCTGAAGGGCAGGTTGCCCACGTACAGTTTCTTCACAGTCTTTTCTCCAATGTGCCGGATTTCCGGCTTGATCAAGCGCTCCGGATCGCCGGCTTCTTCCGGCAGGATCTCCGCGCTTCAACAGGTCCGCATGCAGTCGTGCCGCCTGGCCGGCGGCCTGCTTCCTGCTTTTCAATGTCCATGGGATCAATCACAGGCAGAGAAAATGCGGAATCCCCGGGATCGTCCCCGGGGACAACAACAAGGTAGGCAGCCAACCCGAATATAGCAAGTTAAAGGTTGTGCCCTCGAGAATGTGTCCGGCCCGGGCTTTGCCCCCGGGTCGGACATGGACCTCTCCTGCGGCATCCCCAAGAACTGGGCTCCTCCCTTCTGCC
>JALUJS010000081.1:0-982 GCA_027056825.1 Candidatus Krumholzibacteriia bacterium
CGTTGCTTCTTCTCGACCTTCTTGGTCTTCTTCGCCTGCTGCGCTTCCTGCTTCTCGAGCTGATCCAGGCGCTGCTGAATCTGTTGAAGCTGTTGGCGGAGCAGGCGGATCTCTTCCTGGGCGCTCGGTGATGATTGAGCAAAAACGAAAGTGGATGATACGAACAAGACTCCCAACGTCAGGCTCACGAGCTTGCGCATGGCCCCCTCCTTACTTACTTCAAGTTCGTTTCCAGGAACGGCCTCAGCCGCAGGTCATCGGATGTTCGGAATCCGCGGCGTGATCGATCGCAAAATCCCGGATCGCCTTGAACATCTCAGGAGTGATCTCGTCCAGGACCTTTTGGCCATCATGGTGGGGATCCACGACATCCGCGTGGGTGTCTTTCCAATCGTCGTCGAAGAACTCCTCCCACTGGTCCTGGATGTAGGTCATGGGCGTGTACTCGCCGTTCTCGGAGCCCTCGGTGTGGCAGGGCTTGCAGTACTCCTTGAACAGCTTCCGGCCGTCGAGCTTCTGGCCGCTGTCCTTCTCAGCGGTGGCGATCCCGGCGAGGCCGAGGACGAGGAATCCGGCGATCATGACGGTGGAGACAATCGATAGACGACGCACTGTGACACCTCCCAGATCGACCACGGTTGAGCCGCGGTCGAAGTTTCCTTGTGAAGATATGCACAAGAGCCGATATTGTCAAGTCCTCTCAAGTATCCAGGTATCGTGATGGACGGATCGATGGCGGTGCTTCCAGTGGCCAAACCGTTGGGTTCCTCATCCGGTCTCGAAATCGTCGGCGTCAGGGAAGGGTCTCCGGCGGTCGGAGAAGTCCGGACGGTAGTAAGCGGGCGCTTCCCGGAAGTCCTGGACATAATGGTGGTCACCCTCCATCCACCGTTCGAGCGCCTCGAGGGCGCGATCCCACTCGCTGGCGGCGATCGGCCGTTCGAGGAGGGGGTACCGGTCCGTCCGGGTGGTGAGATGTGTG
>JALUJS010000081.1:992-1544 GCA_027056825.1 Candidatus Krumholzibacteriia bacterium
CCATCAGGGATACCCCGACCCTGGGCGACAGCTCGGTGGCGATCCAGCGCAGGCTCTCTTCGGCCCCAGCGAGATCGTTCGGCAGGACCAGGATCCGCACGAGAAGTCCCCTCAGCAGGACGCCCTCGGGTGAAAGAATCCACTCGTCCCCGACCTGCCGGAACATCTCGGCGATGGCGGCGCGGGCCGTCTGTGGGTAGGCATCGATGCGGGAACACTCGCGCGCAACGGTGGGGTCCGAATACTTGAGGTCCGGCAGGTAGACGTCCACGGCCCAGGCGGCGAGCGACAGGGTGACGCCGATCAGGGCGGGCACCATCAGGCGCCGCAGCCGGGCGAAGGTCGTCGCGGCGAGCACGAAGCAGGCCACGAGCGCGAAGCCGGTCAGGATGGGCCGGTAGTCGAACTGCTCGGGCCATGGCCGCTTGTAGTTGTAGACGAACAGGTGCAGGAAGCGCTCGTAGCCCTGGGGGCGGGCAGTGGTCACCCACGACAGGTCGCGCCCCACGAAGGCGGCCAGGGCGGTGCCGGCCGCCGCGGCGATGCCCAGGG
>JALUJS010000082.1 GCA_027056825.1 Candidatus Krumholzibacteriia bacterium
TCACTCATGCTCTTCACGTTGCTCCACGGCCTCCGCGATCGCGGCCTCCGCGTCCACCCGCGCGGGCGTCCCCTTCCGCCACGCGGCCACGAATTCCACGTTCCCCTCGGCCCCCCGAATGGGCGAGCGAATCAGCGCCTGGAGCCCCAGGCCAAGGTGCTCAGCCTCGCGCACCACCCGCTCCAACACCTCCCGGTGCACCTGCGGGTCCCGCACTATCCCCCCTTTGCTCACCTTGTCGGGCCCGGCCTCGAACTGGGGCTTGATGAGTGCAATGACCCATCCACCCTCGCGCACGAGGTCGCACACCCGCGGCAACACCAGGTTCAGGCCGATGAAGGAAACGTCCACCGTGGCCAGGTCGCACACCTCCGGCAGCGACTGGACGTGGCGAATGTTCGTGCGCTCCATGACGACGACGCGCGGGTCCTGGCGCAACTTCCAGGCCAGTTGACCGTAGCCCACATCGATGGCGTAGACCCGCCCGGCTCCCCGCTGCAGGAGCACATCCGTGAACCCCCCGGTCGACGCGCCCACATCCACACACACCCAGCCCGACACGTCCAGTTGCAAGTGGTCGAGCATGGCCGCGAGTTTGAAGCCCCCGCGACTCACGTAAGGAAGCCGCCCCTTTATCTCGATCCGGGCCTGGCGCGGGACACGGCGGCCGGGCTTGTCCGCGCGTTGACCATCCACGTACACGTGCCCGGCCATGATCAGCGCCTGAGCCCGCTCGCGGCTCTCGGCCAGCCCCCGCTCCACCAAAAGTTTGTCCAGCCGTTCCTTGGTCAACCTGTGCGTTCCCCTGTCAACGTCAGACGTCCACAAACCAGCGTTCGGCCTAATGTGAGCTTTGCCATAGCATCGCTCTCTTCCTACAACACCCATGCATCTTAGCCCCAAGTCTATGGAAAGCCAAATTGGTGGGGGCTTCTCAAACCTTATTTGACAGGGTTCCGGTTGTATGTCATAATCGGCGCAATCCATCCTATGGGGGCATCTGGGCCCCACCCGGACTTGCCATCCTAAAAAGGAGGGAGGTGATGCCAATGGACGGGAAACGTAGCAGAATGAACAGCGCCGTGGCGTCACCTCGGAACCTCCGTTAGACGCCACGGCGCCATATGAAGAGGCCCATCCGTAGGGATGGGCCTCTTCATTCTTTAAGGGACACGTCTCCCCTCAATCCCCCGCGAACCGCTTCTCCTTCCACGGATCGGCTTCGTTGTGATACCCGGCCTGTTCCCAAAAGCCTAACCGGTCTTCGGCAAGAAACTCAATGCCCCGCACCCACTTGGCACTCTTCCAGAAGTATTTCTTGGGCACAACCAGGCGCAGGGGATACCCGTGCTCGGGCGTCAGGGGCTTACCGTCGTAGTGAGTTGCCAGAAGCACGTCGTCGTCCAACATGACCTCTAACGGGAGATTGGCCGTGAAACCGTACTCAGCATGGACGAGGACGTAACGAGCTTCGGGCAGTACTTCTACGGGCACTGCTTCGAGAAAATCGCGGAACCGCACCCCTTCCCATACCGTGTCGAGT
>JALUJS010000083.1:0-650 GCA_027056825.1 Candidatus Krumholzibacteriia bacterium
GCCGCCCAGGCCGTGGCGCCGGAACGAAGGGAGGGACTGATGGACCGGAGGAAGTTCCTCGAGCTGGCAGGCGTGGCCGGGGCGATGGCGGCCGGCGCGGGGCTCGCGAAGGCCACCACGAAGGCCACCCGCGGGGACGGCAAGGCGGACGACGAGGAGTTCGTCGCCGTCCTGGTCGACACGACGCGCTGCATCGGCTGCCGCCGGTGCGAGGTGGCGTGCGCACAGGTGAACGGGCTGCCGGTTCCCGATCCGGCGCACGACGACGCCCTCGAGCACGAGCGCAGGACGACCCTGGAACAGTGGACAGTGATCAATCGCCGGGAGACCGAGCAGGGGGAGGTCTTCGTCAAGACCCAGTGCATGCACTGCGAGCAGCCCGCCTGCGCGGCCGCCTGCCCGACGAACGCGATGGAGAAGACGCACCTCGGCCCGGTCATCTGGCACCCGGACCGCTGCATGGGCTGCCGCTACTGCATGATGGCGTGCCCGTTCGAGATCCCGCGCTTCGAGTACGACAGCTGGAATCCGCGGATCCGCAAGTGCATCCAGTGCTACGAGCGCCTCGAGGAGGGTGAACAGCCGGCATGCGTTACGGCCTGCCCCCAGGAGGCGCTGATCTTCGGGCGGAAGAGCGAGCTGCTGCAGGA
>JALUJS010000083.1:660-1541 GCA_027056825.1 Candidatus Krumholzibacteriia bacterium
GGATGTACCTGGCGGCCGCCCCGTTCGAGGAGCTGGGCCTGCCGACCGACGTCGGTACGACCCCCTACCCGGACACGACCCGCGAGTTCCTCTACAGCGTCCCGGTGGTCTTCATGGTCGTCCCGCCACTCCTCTATGGCCTGCACGAGCTGACCGAGAGGAAGGAACGGCTGGGAGGAGAGGAGGAGGGAGCATGAGCACGGCGGTGACGACGGGGACTCCTCCGCGGCGCTCGCTCGGGGAGTTCCTGCGGGAGGAACTGAAACCGAAGGGACCGATCTTCACGCCATTCAACATGATCTCCGCCCCGATCATCCTCGCGGGAATGGTGCTCGTCGTGATTCGCTTCTGGAAGGGGATCGGCGCGGTGACCAACCTGAACCAGAGCTACCCGTGGGGGCTCTGGATCGGGTTCGACGTGATGACCGGCGTCGCCTTCGCCGGCGGGGCCTACATCCTGACCGCGGCGGTCTACATCCTCCACGCGGACAAGTACCATCCGATCATCCGGGCGACCGTGCTCAACGGGCTCCTGAGTTACATGTTCTACGCCGGGGCCCTGATGCTGGACCTCGGCCGTCCGTGGCACATCGTCAACCCGATCATCGGCAACAAGTTCGGGTACAACTCGATCCTCTTCCTCGTCGCGTGGCACTTCCTGCTCTACATGACCTCGGAGTTCCTCGAGTTCTCGCCGGCGATCGCCGAGTGGCTGTTGCTGCCGCGGCTCCGGCGGATCCTGGCGGCGTTGACGCTGCCGACGGTGATCTTCGGGGTGACGCTCTCCTGCCTGCACCAGTCGGGACTGGGCGCGCTGTTCCTCTTCAACAGGAACAAGCTGCACCCGTTGTGGTACACCGAGTTCCTGCCGGTCCTCTTCC
>JALUJS010000084.1 GCA_027056825.1 Candidatus Krumholzibacteriia bacterium
AGGTGGACTGGTGCTTGGCCATTAGAATGGCCCCATTCTGGGGCAGGTGCTCCGCGCCCTCGATGTGGACACGCAGGCCGCAGATCCAGCGTTGCAGGCTGATGTTGAGCCGGCCCCAGTGTGTGGCCACCCGGTCGCTGAAGTTGGTACCGAGGAAACGGCCCAGTATCGCGATGGTCAGGCCGTGGCTGACCACGGTCAGCGACATGAGCACGAAATAGGTCAGGGAACGTAACAGGATCATCGTTGTGTGAGTATCCAGGAAACGGCGTGATCGAGGTCGTCGAAGGCCGGGACCTCGGGATAATCTGTCCGAGTTGCTTGCCCGTGGCCCGTGAGCACCAGCAGCGGCATGGCGTTCGCGACGCGAGCCGCCTCGATATCGGCCGTGTCGTCGCCGATCACCGTGACCATCTCCAGCGGGGTGTCCAGCCGGTCTGCGATCTCGCGCAACATCCCCGTACCGGGCTTGCGGCAGTCACAGTCGCTCGCCTCGGTATGTGGACAGGTGAGCAGGGCGTCCAGGTGCCCGCCGACACGCGCCAGTCCCTCGGCCAGGCGCGCGTGAATGGCGTTCAGTGTCTCGATATTCAAGCGTCCCTCGCCAAGGGCCGGCTGGTTGGTCGTCAGTGCTACCCGATAGCCGGCGTGGTTGAGGCGGGAGACAGCCTCCAGGCTGCCGGGAATGATGCACAGCTCGCTCACCGACAGCAGGCCGCCGGCGACAGGCTCCAGCAAGACGCCATCACGACCCAGGATGATCAGTGGCTGCATTGGTGTCGTTCACTCCATGTCACGAAACTCGGAGACGCGAATACGCCCGTTGACCATGCGTGACTCGCGCTGCATCAGCTTGTCCATCTTCTCCCAGAAGGCCTGCTTCAGATCGAAGTCGGCCGCGATGCCGGTGCCCATCAGCAGGATCAGGAGGTCGGCGACCTCCTCGGCCAGGGCGGCAGTGCTCTTGCCCTTGGTCACGCAGCTGGATATCTCGCCCAGTTCCTCGGCCATCAGGGCTACCCGATAGCCGAGTTCCTCGCCCCCGGTGTTGCGGAAATCATGCTTGTCGTGAAACGCCTGTACGGCTGCCAGCATGGCGTCCCACGAGTCGCGATCCATCGTGTTCATGCAGATTCGCCTCCACCGGCCTGCAAGCGCCCGATGTCGGCCACCTGGAGGAACAATTCCCGGGCGCGTCGCAACAGGGCAAGCCGGTTGTTGCGCACCAGCGGGTCTTCGGCCATCACCATCACCTCATCGAAGAACCGGTCGGTCGGTTCGTGCAGGCTGGCCAGGGTTTCGAGCTGCTTGATGTAATCGCCGGCGCGCAGGAGCAGGCCGCCTTCGACCGTCTTGATCTCGTCGAGCAGCACCTGTTCCACCGTTTCTTCGAAGCGCGCGGGGTCGACGGTCCGGGGGATGTTCTCACCGGCCTTTTTCAGGATGTTGCCGATGCGCTTGTTGGCGGCGATCAGGGCCTCGGCCTCGGGCAGTTTCAGGAAGGCCTGCACCGCCCGGATGCGTTGCTCGATATCGGCC
>JALUJS010000085.1 GCA_027056825.1 Candidatus Krumholzibacteriia bacterium
GCCGTCGATCACCGGCGTGACAAGATCCTCGGGGCAGTCGGCGTAGCCGGTGCGCTGGGCGTCGTGTCCGTCCATGGGCCAGGATGCCGAAGGAACACCGGGAGGATTGTTGACGTCCACCACCTGGAGCGTCAGGTCCCCGAGCAGGACGATTTCGATGCTGCCGTCATGGTCCAGATCCCCCAGGGCCGGCGTACCGGATGTAGGCACGCAGGAGTTGCTGGCGTTGACGAGTTTGGGCCACCCGGGGATGGGTTGGCCGAAGTTGTCCATCGCGTAATAACCCTGTTCGACTCCCTGCACACAATCCGCCGAGGAGCCTTCGACCAGCCCCATGACCGGCGTCTGGGGCATACCGCATAGATCCCATGAGAAAGCCACCGGAAACCCGGTCTGCTGATGCCCGTCGGCATACAGCAGATGGAGAAAACCCACATCCCGGGAAATCAGGATTTCCGGTTCCGTGGTGCCCAGACAGTTGCCGATGGCGGGCCGGTGGATGCGATAGGAAGGCCCGATATCCACAGGCCAGTAACCGGGGAATTCCGAGCCATCACCCTGGAGAAGATGAACGTATTGGGTTCGCACCGGAACACAGATTTCAACATCGCCGTCCAGGTCGAAATCAGCGAGGCTGGGAGAGGCGGCGATGTCGTTGCCCAGATCCTGGTCCAGGACGGGATACTTGTTCTTCATGTCCACGGCGTAGACGCGAGATCCGAATGCGGCCACCGCCTCGTTGACTCCGTCGCCGTCGATGTCGCCGATGGCGGCCGGACCCACGGCGATGTCATTGCCGAAGACGAAGCCGTACGCCTTCGGCGGCAGGACGCCCCGGTAGTTCAGGAAAGTCATGCTGTTGCCGGAAGTGACAACCACGCAGCGGGGATACGGACCGCCGGTGGCCCCGATGGACACATAGGCGGGTTGGCCGGTGCCCATGTCGTAGGGCCACCCTGCGGCCAGGGTTCCGTCGGCGTTGTAGGCGAAAACGCGTCCGTCCGCGGTTCCGACGACCAGGTAATCCTGGTGCCCGTCGAGATTGCCGACGGCCACGGGTGCGCGGTTGGTCAGGGGCGTGCCCACACCCACGGGCCATCCGGGCAACGGTGTCCCGTCGGCCTGGTAGACCTGGATGCTGTCCCCGAAATCGGAAAATATGATTTCAAGGTTGGAATCCCCGCCAATGTCGGTGACGGCGGGACCGGAGCGGGCCTGGTGGTCCAGAAGAACGGGGAACCCGGGTTCGGTGTTGGGATAGCCGGGATCGCTGTGCCATTCGGCGTCGAACAGGGCCTGGTTGTGGCTCCCGGAGTTGGAGTAGGACCACGCCACGGCGACCCGGTTACCATGGGACGGGTCGCAGGCCAAGGCGTTCCGGTGGCCGTAATTGCTGTCGTGAACTTCATCCTCGAAGGGGGTGAAAGGCTGCCAAACAGCCGGGGTGGCCTGGGCGGCTTTTTGGATACCGAAGAGACCCGCCCTTCCGGCCATGATCCAGTCCCCTGTGGATGGTTGTTGCATGAGCGCCGCTGGAC
>JALUJS010000086.1 GCA_027056825.1 Candidatus Krumholzibacteriia bacterium
ACCTCTACAAGTTCAAGAAAGCGATCAGAATAGTCGCCAAGAATAGCAGCTCGAAACTCTTGTGACATAGCCATAAGCTCATTGAACAAGGGAAGTCCGATCGCATAGCCTTCAAGCGCCCTCTCGACAATACCCTCGCCTGTATAAAGGCTGCGCCCCATAAGGCATGAGACCGTCATCACGCATGATTCCCCCGGGCCGACACGGTACAAAACGATCTCCCTACCGCTTTCCGCCACGATCTGAACCCGTATAACGCCTTGCGTCAGGAGATAAAACAAATCACAACGCTTTCCCGGCTCAAAGACCCTGGCTCCCTTGGGGGCCGTTATAAACAGCCCCTTGCCAACCACGAGGGAGCGAGCGGCTTCATCAAGCCCTGGAATCTCTATATTTGGCTGCGGCTGCATCAATCATTCGCTGCGAAGGTGTCACACTCAGCGATATCGCCCCCCTCAAAGCCGCGCCTGAACCAGGCAACCCTTTGTTTTGAAGACCCGTGTGTAAAACTGTCTGGTACGACATAGCCGGTTGCCCGTTTCTGGATTTTATCATCGCCGATCGCGTTTGCGGCATTGAGCGCCTCTTCAAGATCACCGCCTTCCAGAATATCTTTGGCCCGATCCGCCCTCTTGGCCCAAACCCCTGCAAAACAGTCGGCCTGCAATTCCATCCGAACCTGCACAGCATTGCTTCGCTTGCTTCTTTGGCCATAGCGCGCCTTGTATTTTTGTACTTTGTCGGTAATACCCAGCAAGGTCTGTACGTGATGGCCTATTTCATGTGCAATAACATAGGCCTGGGCGAAATCACCCGGCGCGCCGTGACGCCGGGCCAGTTCGTCGAAGAAACCGAGATCGAGATAGACCTTCTCGTCCCCGGGACAGTAGAAGGGCCCCATCGCCGACTGCCCCTGTCCGCACGCCGAGCGCACCGCACCGCGATACAGCACGACAGTGGGTTCGCGATAGGCCTTGCCCGCCTGGCGGAACAGCGCATGCCAGGTATCCTCGGTATCGGCCAGTACCGTCTTGACGAACGCCACCTGCTCCTGTTCGGCGGCCGAGGCCTTGCCCCCGGTCTGGGTGGCCGCAGGCCGGGTCGCCACGCCCCCGCCACCAAGCAGGCTGCCGAGGTCACCGCCGCCGAAGAACATCCAGGCGCCGAGGGCCAGTGCCGCCAGCAGGGTGCCCTTGGGTCCGAGCACGCGAAACAGCAGCGGCAACAGGCGCAGCAGCCCACCGCCGCGCCCTCCCAGACCGCCGAGACGCCCGATACCACCAAGGCCACCGGCAGGCGCGTCGAAACGGTGATCCTCCATGTTGCTGCTCTGTCTGCGACCACGCCAGCGCATGACTCATTCTCCCAGCAGGTCGCCGACACGTCGGGCCAGATCGCCGCCACCCCGTTGCTCGAGAAAACTGCTCAGCAGGGGCAAGAAGCGCCCGAGCATCGAGGCATCCATGCCCAGGCCGGAAAAGCCGTCGGCCAGCTTCGCCAGATCACCGGCACCGCCACCGAGCAGGGAGC
>JALUJS010000087.1 GCA_027056825.1 Candidatus Krumholzibacteriia bacterium
GGGCGGAGCCGACCCGTCCGGTGACGACGAAGCGGTCGTAGGCCGCCCAGATCATCCCGTCAAGGCCATCGAGGGCCAGGGCGATGTCCGCCTCGGGATCCCAGGTCACACCGCCGTCGGGGGAGTGGCCGGCGCCCAGACCCAACGGCGTGTAGGTCAGGGAACTGGCATCCCACTGGTAGCGCAGAAAGCAGACCTGGACGTCGTCGGCGAAGGGGGCGGCGGCGAGCACCGGACCGAATTCGGAAATGCCGTTGCCGCCGGAGGCCAGGACCACCTCCGGATCCCACGCCGTCACGCCGCCCGCACCGCGGCCGGGGCAGCGGCGATAGCTTGTGGTGTTGTCATGGCCCGGGTCGGAAGTGAAAAAGGTCCAGGCCACGTGCACCACTCCGCCGAAACCTGTCGCGATCCGGGGTGCGGAAAGGTTACCGCTGCTGTCGTCGTACTTGGCCAGGGCGTAGGGCGCCTCGAAACTGTCGCCGGCGGTGGTGCTGCGCGCAAACCATACCCGCTCGCTGCTGTCCCGGCTGCTCTTGGCCGTCAGGTAGAGGTTGAAGGCCTGATAGTTGTCGGCGTCGCTGACAAGCTGGGGGTCGGAGTACCAGGTCGTACCGTCGCCCGCCAGGATTTCCAGCGCGGGTCTCCAGGAGGCAGTGGCGTCGGCGGTGGGGGCCGCCGACAGGAAGATGCTGTCCGGGGTCCCGCTGTTGGTCCGCCGGTAGGCGACGTAGCAGGTTCCCCCGGCCACCACGATGCTGGGGTCATGGAAGGTGATTTCATGGAAAACGTTGGACAGTTCGCCCCAGAGCTGGAAGCTGTCCCCCCCATCCAGGGAGCGGTACACCTGGATCTGCATGCCCCCGACGGCGAAAAAGTGTTCGATGGCCACGTAGATGTCGCCGTTTTCGGCGATGGCCATGGCGTTGTCGGCCGGACCGAGGATCTGGTCCACGATCACATCATCGCCTCCGGCCGCATCGAACGTGACCGCGGGGGACGGAACGGCGGACAGGATGGTCACCGTGAAAAGGAAGGCAGCGAGAAACCGGATGCTGTCA
The DNA here is from genome assembly GCA_027056825.1 of Candidatus Krumholzibacteriia bacterium. GTDB lineage: Bacteria > Krumholzibacteriota > Krumholzibacteriia > LZORAL124-64-63 > LZORAL124-64-63 > JAHJTW01. The sequence continues at coordinate 1,062 of JALUJS010000087.1, forward strand.
GGGATGCGTTTGCTGTCCATGGCGGTCCTCCACGAGGCAAAGGGCACGATGTCTGTGGGCCAAGGTCCGGCGGGTGGAAAACCGTCCGGCACCATCTTCCCGGTCCCCTGGCACCGCACATTAATGATACCACATAATCAAGAGATATTGACGGGTTGATTGCCTGTCCCAAACCCGATTTACAAGATATTAATTTGCCGCTATCGCGTATTTCTGCGAATTTCGCCGCGATCGAAATCGATCCAGACAAAATGTTAACCGGAGGTTGATGCGTGAAAACCTTGAAGATCGTCCTGCCTATGCTGGCCCTGATCCTGGTTCTGGCCAGTACGGCCTTCGCTGAGAACGGCAAGGTCAGCGGCTACATGTTCGGCGACTACTACTACGTGGCCGCGAACCACGACAAGAGCATCGAGGACATGAACGGTTTCTGGATGCGCCGGATCTATTTCACCTACGACCAGAAGC
>JALUJS010000088.1 GCA_027056825.1 Candidatus Krumholzibacteriia bacterium
CCGGAAAAGACCATGACCCCGGAAACCCGTCCGGGGGCCGCCATGGCCAGGCGCAGGGCCGCCGCCCCGGCGGCGTCGACCCCCACTACGGACGCCCGGCCGGCGTGCAGGTAGTCCAGGCACCACTGCAGGCAGGCCACCGCTTCCCGTTCCTGGACGGCCTCCGATGCTCCGCGGCCGGCGGCATGGGGAATGACGTACACCGGCCGGGTGCGGCCGTCCCGAGACTCCGGAACCGCGCCCTGCTCGTGGTTGCGGGCGATTCGGTCCACCAGGTAGCCCTCGTGGCCGGCGGCGCGGTTGAGGACCAGCACCGGCGCGGCCGACCTCGTACCGGTGGAATCGGGGGCGAGGTAGAGGGTGCACAGGCGCGACGCTCCGCCGGGGCCGGGATAGACCATGGTGACCGGCCCGTGGTCGGGCAGGATGCTGCCGGTGGCGGTGGCCTGGTTGAGCATGGACTGCAGGTCCTGGAGAGTGGTGGCCACGGGTCCGGGATTGCGCCGGGGCAGGTGGTGGTCGAGGGCGTCGGCGATGGCGTCCAGCATGCGCCGCAGGGTGGGTTGCTCGGATTCGGGCACGCGCCCGATACGGCCGGCCAGGTCCTCGCGCCAACTCGGGGCCATGCGCAGGATCGAGGCGCTCCAGGAGGCCTCCTCGCCGGAGGGAAAGCGGAGGCCCGCCTTGAGCAGGTAGGACCCTGTCTGCAGGCGGCTGAAATCCGCCTGCCGCACCAGGAAGTTCACGCCCGCCCGCAGGTCCACCGTCTCGGTGAGCGGCCCATCCGGCAGCACCGGATGTCCGGCGGGATCCAGGAAGCTCAAACTGAGCCGCGCGGAACCGGCGCGGGGGCTCAGGGCGGTTAACTGCAGGTCCACGGGCCGGTCCTGCACAACCGACCGGTCGACCCGCCCCATGAAGAGTTCCCCGGTCAGGCTGTCCCGCCGGAAGCGTACGGGCGTGTAGCGATGCCTGACCGCGCCCGGCGCCCAGGCCCAGGGGTCCGGCATCAGCACGGCCCGGGTGTAGCCGTGGGCGCTGTCCCGGCGCACCTGGATGTTCACCCCGAGCACCGGATCGACCAGGGGGTGGAAGGGCAGGACCGCCTTCCACGGGATGGTGAACACGAGCATGAGGTGCCCGTGGGGGTCGTGATCAAGCTTGGGATCCAGTTCGGTGACCCGTTGCCACCGGCCGGGGCCGTCCAGGTACATGGCCGCGGTGGGCCCGCCCTTCTCGAAACCGCAGGCGAAGGTAAAGCCGTTGACCCCGGACCAGGCGTCCGAACTGTCGGGCACGACCAGGTGGACGATGGCGCCGGGGCCGCCGGCCCAGGGGGGCAGGCCGTAGCCGGCGAACTCGATCCAGGGTGGGCGAGTGGTAATCGCCACGCGCAGGCCTCGGTCGAGCCAGCGCAGGCGCGCCGAGCACGCCGGCAGGGCCGGATCGGCGGAGGTCAGCTCCAGGGACCGGGACCAGGTGTCGAAGGGCAGATCCAGACCCATCTGCCGGCTGCGGCGCAGCAGG
>JALUJS010000089.1 GCA_027056825.1 Candidatus Krumholzibacteriia bacterium
GGCCAGGCCGATGGCGACGTCGTAGACCGCCATGGCCAGGGGAGCGCGCGCCCGGAAGGTCACGGTGAACGCCGCCGGGTCGGCTTGCGTCGTGTCGGAAAACTCCAGCTGGAAGGTGGTCGCGAGGCTGCCGGCCCGCGGCACCGTTCCCGGCGATACCCCGGTTGCACCAAGGATGAGGGTGGGCTCGGCGCGGAGCGGGCCGGCGGTGATCACCGCGATCAGGAGGATGGTCGGGACAAGGGCCTTGCGGGAGAAGTAGTCCGCAGGGTTACCGGGAAGAGAAAAAGATGGAGATTTCCGCCGCACAGCACCGCCCCCCTGCATCCCCGCCACCATCAATCTGGTGGGAATTCTACAGGAGGTGACCAGGCGGTTTCAAGATCGCTTGTGGACTTTGCTCACCGTTTTCGCCACGCCTCAGGCAGGAACAGCACCAGCACGGTGAAGATCTCCAGCCGCCCGATGAGCATGAACAGCACCAGCAGCAGTTTCTCCCAGTCCAACAGGTGGGCGTAGTTGCTCGCCGGGCCCACCAGGCCCAGGCCCGGCCCGATGTTGCCCAGGGTGGCGGCGGTGGCCCCGATGCTCGTCACCAGGTCGCGGCCCCCCAGCGTCAGGATGATCACGCCGGTCACCAGGATCGACATGTAGAGCAGGAAGAAGCCCAGGATGTTGGTCAGCAGGGCCGGCGGCACCGGGCGCTCGTTGAACCACAGGGTGTAGACCGCCCGCGGATGCAGCATCTTCTTCAACTCGTACTTGGCGTTGCGCAACAGCAGGAACAACCGCATGACCTTGATGCCGCCGCCGGTCGAACCGGCGCAACCGCCGACCACCATCAGGGTCAGCAGGATGGCGTGGGCCACCGGCGGCCACTGCAGGTAGTCGGCGGTGCCGAACCCGGTGGTGGTGATGATGGAGGTGACCTGGAACAGGGTGTGGCGCACGGTCTCGACGCGGCCGGTGTAGAAATGGACGGCGAACAGGGAAACCGCGATCAGGGTCGTACAGACCAGGATGATGAAGACATAGAAACGGAACTCCTCGTCCTTGAGGTAGACCTTCGCCTTGCCGGTCAGGGCCAGGTAGTGCAGCGAGAAATTGGCCCCGGCCAGGAACATGAACACGATGATGATCCACTCCACCGCGGGGGTCTGGTAGCCGCCCACGCTGGCGTTGTGGTTGCTGAACCCGCCGGTGGCCATGGTGCCGAAGGCGTGGCAGACCGCGTCGAACATGCCCATGCCCGCGAGCATCAGGGCCACCGTCTCGCACACGGTCAGCAGCAGGTACACGCCCCACAGCAGCTTCGCCGTCTGGCTGATGCGTGGAGTGAGCCGCTCGGAGACCGGACCGGGCACCTCGGCGCGGAACAGCTGCATGCCGCCGACGCCCAGCAGCGGCAGGATGGCCAGGGCCAGCAGGACGATGCCCATGCCGCCCAGCCAGTGGGTCAGCGCGCGCCACAGCAGCACGCCGTGGGTGCGGCTCTCGATGTCCGTGAGGATGGAGGCACCGGTG
>JALUJS010000090.1 GCA_027056825.1 Candidatus Krumholzibacteriia bacterium
GCCCACGATCAACTCGCTGGTGCGGCCCTCGACGGCGCCGAGCAGGGGCAACCCCCGTCCGCAGGGACAGGGCTCCTCGCGGAACCAGGCCAAATCGCCGGTGCGATAGCGGATGAACGGCATGACCCCGTTTTCCAGGTCGGTGATGACGATCTCGCCCCTCTTGCCGGGCGGGCAGGGGTTCCCCTCCGGATCCAGGATCTCCAGGTGCACCCGGTCGATGAAGACGTGCAACCCGTGCACCTCTTCGCACTGCTGCGCGATGTCCGCGAATTCCCGTGATCCGTAGCGGTTCAGGAGTTTCCCGGCGAAGGCCTGCTCCACGGACCGGCGGTAGTCGTCGGTCAGGGTCTCGGCGCTGCTGATAAGGCCCTTGACCGAATCCAGCCGGATGCCGCGCCGCACGAGGTGTTCGGAGAGGAAGGCCAGGGCGGATGCGTAGCCCCGGATCATGGTCGGACGCCAGGATTGCAGGCGCCGGGTGAAATCATCCAGAGCGCGGTCGTCCATGTTGTAGGCGTTGAGGTTGGCCGATCGGTGCACCAGGTCGGCCATCAGGCGGCCGCGCAGGGAGTGGGTGACCTTGTTGTCGCGGGGATGTCCCCAGAGGACGGCCTGTTTCTCCCCGGGTCGCCAACCCGTCCAGCAGGCTGACCGCATGGCGTTTCCGGTCCGCTTGTCGATGGAAGACCGGTCCACGAAGAACCGGAACCACACACCGGAGGATCCGCCCGTGGCGTTGGGCACCCGGTCGGCAGGGTCGCGTGCCTCGGAGTAGAAGCGTTCCTGGTCGTGCATGAGGTCGCGCTTGTCCAGGGTGGGAAAGCGGGGCAGATCGCCGGCCTCGACACGTCCGGGATCAAGGCCGGCTTCCCGGCAGAATTCCCGGTAGAAGGGCACGGTGCCGCAGGCGTGACGCAGAAGATCCGTCAACCGCCGCCGGTTGAGGTCGGCGAGATCCGCCGCTGGCAGGCGTTCGTTGGATGTGAACTCCAGGAATCTCCGGTAGCGGCCCGGACGCATGGTGCGCAGGAGGGTGCGAGAGAGCAGGGCTTTCATGGCTGGATCCAATCGGCGAAGTTCTTCAGCCCGGTCTTCAGGTCCACGGTGGGCGCGAATCCTGTGGCCTTGATACGATCCAGTCCGGCCACCAGCCGGGTGATGTCTCCCGGCCAGCTCCTGCCGGTGTATGTGACCTCGGTATCCCGGTAGCCCAGGGTTTCGAGGATCATGCCCACGAGTTCACGAATGGAGACGGGATGGCCGCCGGCGATGTTGTACGGGCGTCCGTCGGCCTCGGGGTGGAGAGCCAGGGCCAGGAAGGCGCCGGCGGTATCGGTGACGTAGCAGTAGTCGCGTACCTGCTCTCCCGTGCCGAGGACCTCCAGGTGCTCCGGGTCGCGCTGGAGCTTGCGGAAAAGGTCGTAGATCACGTACCGCGGCTGCCGGGGACCGTAGGTATTGAAGATGCGGACGGGGGTGAACGGCAGGCCGTAGGTGTGGTGGTAGGCCAGGCCCAGCGCTTCGGCGCCGAGTTTCGAGGCTCCGTAGGGGGAGATGGGTCGCAGGGGGTGGTCCTCGTCCATGGGAGTGTAATCCGGCTCGCCGTAGACCGCCGCCGTGGAGGCCTGCATCGTGCGCTCGACGCCGTGCTTGCGGGCGGCGGTCAGGATGTTGTACATCCCCACGCTGTTGGTCATGAAGTCGATATCCGGGTGCTTGACCGAACGGGGGACATCCGCATTCGCTGCGAAGTTGAAGACGAGCCGACAGCCGGCCACGGCGCGGTCCACGGTGTCAGGATCGCAAACGGTCCCCTCGATAAATTCGATATCGCCGCGGACGGATGCCAGATTGTCGAGGCTCCCGGCGGAGAGGTCATCGAGGACCACCACCCGGGCGCCCTGCTCCACGAGCAGGTCGACCAGGTGGCTGGCGATGAAACCCGCCCCGCCGGTGACCAGAACCCGCGCTCCCTCGATGCTCATGGCAACTTCCTGTCGTGTTGGAGGATACGGCGGTAGACCGCCACGGTCTGCTCCGCAATGGCCCGGGGATGGAAAACCCTCTCGGCGCGTTCCCGGCCACGTCGACTGAAGGCGGCGCGCAGATTGCCGTCGCCGAGCAGGCGGCCAAGGGCCGCCGCGGTGGCGGGGACGTCACCGAAGGGGACAAGGTATCCCGACTCGCCGTCGGCGACAAGATCGGGCACTCCCCCGACGGTGGTGGCCACCACGGGCTTACCCAGGGTCATGGCCTCGGCTATGGACACGGGGGAGCTTTCCTCCACCGAGCACAGGGCGAAGACCGCACACCTGGTGAAGGCTGCCCGCAATTCCTCGTCCGGAACGAAGCCCCTGATCTCCACGGCGTTCTCCAGCCCGAGGGCGACAATGCGGTCCTGCAACTGCCGGGAATAGTTCTCATCAAGCACCTTGCCGATGATCGACAGCCGGGCGTCCGGGACATCCCGCCGCACCAGTTCCAGGGCTTCGACGAGATGGACCAGGCCCTTGCGGGGCTGGATGGCCGCCACCGAGAGGATCGTGCGGCCGTCGTCGCAGGTGTCCAGGCCGAAGAGGTCCTCGTTTACCGGGTTGGCGATGGGGTACATGCGCGCTTGCGTCAGGGGGGCGATGGCTTCGCGCACGTACTCCGCGATGGTGAAGATATGCTTGGCCCTGGCCAGGACCCTCTTCTCGAGGCGGATGACCGTCCACTTCCGGACGGCGCCCTTGAGGCCGTGGAACAGCACGACCTCGCGGCGGCGGATCCCGTGGACGGTGACCACCAGGGGGAAGGGGGTGCGCTGGGCGGCGGCGACATGCCGGCCGGTGCCGTGGGCGTGCACGAGGTCGGGCTGCAACTTCATGATGGCCGCGGCGATGCGTTTCTGCTCGATGATGTGATCGGTCACGTGGCCGAAGCGCGCCTGGCCGGGCAGGTAATGGATCGTCAGGCCATCCCAGGGGCGGATTTCCGTTCGTTCGAGTCCCGGTGTGCAGGTGACCAGGTGCAGATCGATGCCGGGAATCCGGGCTATGCTGACGGCCAGGCTCCTGATGACCGCCTCAACTCCGCCGGGGATCCGTTCGGGATCCGGCGGGAACATGCCGGTCATCGCCACGCGCATGGATCCCCCTTACGGTCAGGGCCCTTCATGTGATACTGCAGCCTGTAGATCCGGGGCCGATTCTCCATAGACCCGCACGAAACCATCGCGGCCGGCCCAGACGACCCCGATGATGTCCCTCGCGATATTATCGGTAAAATGATAGGGATCCTTGAAGTTCTTTCGGTCTCGGGTCAGTGGGCTGTCCCATGCAAAGTCGTAGACCGTGCCGAGGGAGGCGAGATCCTCACGCATGGCCCTGTCCTGGGTTTCCAATTCGTACTTGTGGATCTTGTCCATCAGGTCCTTGTGGCTGGGGAAGATGATGAAGGTCAGCTCCGTCCCGTTGCGGCGGCACTCCTCGGCCACCCGTTGCAGCTGTTTGCGGTATTCCACGGGATCCCTGTAGTTGGCGAAATAGACCTTGGCCGTGATTTCAAGCTGCTGGTGCCAGAATGCCTCCTTGTCCCCAATAGGCTGGCCGATTTTCTCGACCTCGCCGGTCAGCAGGGATTTGAAGATCTTCCAGGCCGCGATGGCCACCGTGTTGTTCGTCAGGTAGAGGAAAGGATTGTCGAACGTACCGAGCACCTCCGATACCCGGTCCTTCAGATCCGACCCGTTGTAGCTGTTGAGATCCAGGCCGATGACGACGTGCTTGAGCGGGATCCGGGCGGCGGCGAAGTCGTAAGTGGCGATGGCCTCCTTCAGGCTGCCTCCCCCATATGCGAAATTGTAGTAGGACTTACCGCTGATTTCGCGGATCTCGTCCGAACGCAACTCCATCATGCGGGAATCGCCGAGCAGAATGTGGGGGGCGGGATCCCGGTCGAACTTGTACATCTTCCACATGGCGTAGTTGAGCTTGAAGGAGATCTCCTTCTTGAGGTCTTCGTTGACGGGGCTCAACTGGAAGTAGTTGAAGGGATCGACGGTGATGACGAACACCCCGAACAGCAGGAACGGCCCGAGGAGCAGCATGGTCTTGCGGAGGAATCGTTTGACGTCATCTGGCATGCCGCGCGGCTCCTAGAACTGGAAGTAGATGAATTGCTGGGACATGTTGAACGCGCCGAAGAACAGGATGGAAGCGACCAGCCCGTAGTAGGCCGCCCAGCGCAGGGGGGCGGGAACCCGGGCCAACTGGGCCCTCAGGCTTCCGCGTCTCTGCAGGATCTGTGCGGTTTCCAGTACTGCGATGGCGATGATGGCGATGGTAAGCTCCTTTTGGGACAGGCCTAGGCTCCGCATGATGCCCCTGAGGACCACAAGGTCTCCGTGGGCCATCTTCAGGAGGAAGCGCCCCACTCCGTCGAACAGATGTCCAACCATGTAGAAGGCGTCGCCGACGTTTTGGGCCCGAAAGATGAGCAGGGCGAAGTTGAATATCGTCATGGTGTAGAAAAGACCAAGGGTCCGCCACAGGACATGATCCTGGCTGATCCGGAGCAACCGGGAAGTCTTGCCCCGCAGTTCTGCGGTCAAGAGTTCCAGGACCATGAAGACGCCGTGTACGGACCCCCAGATGACATAGGTCCAAGCGGCGCCGTGCCATAGACCGCTGATGAAGAAGACCAGGAACACGTTGAGATAGGTCCGCCATTTCCCCTTGCGGTTGCCTCCAAGGGGGATGTAGAGATAGTCCCGGAACCAGGTGGAGAGGGAGATGTGCCACCTTTGCCAGAGATCGGTCAGCGATACAGCGTGGAAGGGTCGTTTGAAATTCGTCATCAGCTTGATGCCGAAAATCTGGGCGGTGCCGATGGCGATGTCCGAATAGCCGGAGAAGTCGCAGTACACCTGGTATGCGAACAGGGTAGCGCCCAGGATGAACTCCACCCCTGAAAACTGGCGAGGCTGGGCGAAGATGGTGGCGACCAGAACCCCGATCCGGTCCGCTATGACCACCTTCTTGAACAGCCCCCACATCACGAGTTTGAGACCACTGGTCGCATTCTCGTAAGTGAATTCCTGTTTCTTGTAGAACTGAGGAAGGAGATTCGTGGATCGTTCGATGGGACCGGCCACGAGCTGCGGGAAAAAGGATACGTAGAGGGCGAAGATCCCCAGGTGGGTCTCCGGTTCCTGTTTTCCCCGGTATACCTCGATAGTGTAGCTGAGGGTCTGGAAGGTGTAGAAGGAGATGCCCACAGGGAGCAGGACGTTGAAGTAGGGGATGTGATACCCGATGTTAAAATGTGCAAAGGCCGCGCGAGCGGACTCGTTGAAGAAATTGAAGTATTTGAAGGCGAACAGGATGCCGAGATTCGAAACCAGGCTGAGGATGAGAAATCTCCGCTTGCGCCCCGGATCGTCGGTCCGGGAAATGTGCAAGCCGGCAAAATAGTCCACCAAAGTGGAGATCACGATCAGGACGATGTACTCCAGCTTCCAGCACATGTAG
>JALUJS010000091.1 GCA_027056825.1 Candidatus Krumholzibacteriia bacterium
GGTAGAACCCGCCATACCAGTAGGTGTGGGTGGGGTTCTGCTCGGTGCTGGTCTGGCCGTCCCCGAAATCCCACAACCAGGAGTCGATGACGCCCGTGGACTGGTCCTGGAACGACACGGTCAGCGGCTTGCAGCCGTAGGTCTGATCCACGGCGAAGTGGGCGACGGGCAGCGGCGGCAAGGTCGGATCGGTCGCCCCGGCGGCGTTGACCAGGCCGTAGCCGCTGTAGCGGTCCCAGCCCACGCCGCTCTCGGCGCTGACCACGTCGGTGGCCGTGGCCGTCAGGCGGCCGCGCACCATGTCCGGCGACCAGCCGGGATTCTGCGACAAGACCAGGGCGGCCACTCCCGCGACATAGGGCGTGGCGCAGGATGTCCCGTTGAACCGCGTCGTGTAGTCGCCGGCGTCGTACCCGGCCGGGCCGGTGATGTCGGTGGTGGGCAGGATGGTCGGGCCCAGCAGATCCACCGCGGCTGCGTCGTCCTGGAAGGCCGATTCGTAGCTGGATCCCCACCAGGTCTGTCCGTCGCAGCTCGTGGGGCTCTTGCGCTCGCCACAGGGAGAAGCTGCCCCCACCGCGATGACATGGGGGTTGTTGGCCGGATAGGCCATCCAGTAGTTGTCATCGTTGCCCGTGGCCGCCACCAGGACCACGCCGGCGTCGTGGGCGTACTGCAAGGCGGCGTCGGTGGCCGCGTCGGAGACTCCCGAAGCGGTGCCGAAACTCATGCTGATGATGTCGGCGCCCTGGTCGACCGCGTACTGGATGCCGGCCGCGATGGCGGACATGCTGAAGGAGGTTTCAGACGTGGCCATGGCCTTGACGGGCATGATGGTGCAGCCCGGGGCGATACCCACGGCGCCCGTCCCGTCGGCCATGGCTCCGATGATCCCGGCGGCCGCGGTCCCGTGGCCCATCACGGAGGTTCCGCAGTCGTCCATGGGATCCGGATCGTCATCGCCGAAGTCGTACCCCGTCGTCAGCCTCAGATCGGGGTGGGCCGTATCGACGCCCGTATCCAGCACGGCGATGATCACCCCGGGGTCGCCGTAGCCCTGGTCCCAGGCCGTGGGAGCCCCGGCGTCGAAACCGGGCGCGCCCACCGTGTCCCCGTATTCGGAGACAAACGCGCCGGTGTTGTGGTGACCCCAGTTCAGGGGGTACAACGAGTCGGTGGGAACAGTCATGGGTTCGGCCAGGTGATCGCGCCAGGCGGTGACCACGGCGGGATCGTCGGTGATCGCCTGCAGGTCCCGATCGCTGACCGGCCCGGCGAACTCCAACACCAGGAAACGGTCCAGGCCGTACTGCGCCGCGGCCTTGGCCGTGGACACGGCGAAGATCCTGCGGGCATGGTCCAACCCCATGACAGCAACCCTGTCATCAAGAGAAGGCACGCCCGTCCGCTGCCGACTGACCCGTTTGGTCCCGAGGGTGGACCGCGCGGCCCGGGCCGCCTGGGGCGTCAACTGGACGCAGACGCGATTGGGGGCCGTCAACACGGCGCCCTGTCCTGCTA